>NZ_CAXFDV010000357.1:0-2558 GCF_964001545.1 uncultured Aquincola sp. | reverse complement strand
GCCAGGCGGTCCACCAGCGCCGCATCGGTGGCGGCGGGCGCAAAGAGGCCGTACCAGCTGTCCACCGCCACGTTCTTCAGCTCGGGCGTTTCGGCCAGCGCGGGCACCTCGGGCAGCGTGGCCCAGCGTTGGCGCGAGGTCACGCCATAGGCCTTGACCTTGCCGTCCTTGATGAAGGGCTGCGCCAGCGTCACCGGCATCACCGCCAGGTCGATCAGGCCGGAGGCCAGTTCGGTGAGCACCTGCGGGCCCGAGCGGTAGGGCACGTGCATCAGCTCCACGCCGGCCTGCTGCTCGATCAGCGACACCGTGACGTGCATGCTGGTGCCCACGCCGTCGGTGCCGTAGCTCAGCTTGCCGGCCTGCTGGCGGGCCAGGGCCAGCAGCGGGCCGGTGCCGGTGGCGGCCAGCCGCGGGCTGCCCACCAGCACGAAGGGCGAGGTGGCCACTTGCGCCACCGGCGCCAGGTCGCGCAGCGCGTCGTACTTCACCAGCGAAGGCGAGACCAGCGGCGCCACGGTGATGGGGCTGGCCACCGCAAAGAGCAGGGTGTAGCCATCGGCCGGCGCCCGCACCGCGCGCAACGTGCCGATGGTGCCGGCCGCGCCGGCCACGTTCTCGATCACGAAGGTCTGCTTCATGCGCTCGCCCAGGCGCTGCAGCACCAGGCGGGCGGCCGCGTCCACGCTGCCGCCGGCCGCAAACGGCACGATGACCGTGACGGGCCGGCTAGGATAGGCCGGGCCCTGCGCAAAGGCGGCGGGGCAGGCGGCCAGGGCCAGCAGGCCCGACAGCAGACGACGGCGGATCGGTGAAAGGGACATGGCGGACTCCAGCGGACAAGGACGACAAGGGCAACCAGGCACCGGGACAGTGCCGGTATTGAACTTGATATAACAAGTCATGACAAGTCGAGCAAAGCCTGTGCCAGGCAAATCCGCTGTTCTGCGCACCATGGTGGCCCATGAAGCGGCCCCCGCCCCGCTGCCCGCCGGTGCCGAGCCGCTGCACCTGCGGCTGCGCAACCACCTGCGCGACGACATCCTGCAAGGCCGGTTGGCGCCGCTGGCGCAGCTGCCTTCGGAGGCGGAGCTGATCGGCCGCTTCGGCGTCAGCCGCATCACGGTGCGCCATGCGCTGGCCGCGCTGCATGCCGAAGGGCTGATCACCAAGGTGCAGGGCAAGGGCTCGTTCGTGGCGCCGCCGCGGCTCAGCCAGTCGCTGGACCGGCTGCGTGGCCTGTCCGAATCATTGACCGGCGAAGGCCATGAAGTGCAGGCCCGCGTGGTGGCCAGCAGCGATGCGCCGGCCACCGCGGCCGTGGCCCGCCGGCTGGGCCTGGACAGCGGCACGCCGGTGACCGAGCTGCTGAGCCTGCGCTACGTGGACCGCCAACCGCTGTCGCTGAACCGGCTGCTGATGGCCGCGCCGCTGGGCGCACGCGTGCGCAAGGCCGACATCGGACGCCGCGACGTGGTGGACCTGTACGAAGCCGACTTCGGCCTGACCGTGGGCCATGCCGAGGTGGAGATCAGTGCCACTCCCGCCGGCCGGCTGCAGCGCAAGCACCTGGGCCTGGCCGAGCATGCACCGGTGCTGCAGGTCGAGCGGCTGGTGCACGACGGCGACGGCCGGCCCCTGCACCTGGAGACCAGCTGGTACCGGCACGACGGCTTCAGCTACCGGGTGCGGCTGGCACGCTGAAGGCGGGTGCAGGCCGGCACGCTGGCTCGCCCGACCAGTCGTGCAGCGGCATGCCGGCCGGTGGCCGCGGCTGCCCGAGGGTGAAGCGGAACACCGTGCCGCGGCCGGGCTGCGATTCGGCCCAGATATCGCCGCCATGCCGCTGCACGATGCGCTGGCAGATCGACAGGCCCACGCCGCTGCCTTCGAAGTGGCGGCCATGCAGGCGCACGAAGGGCTCGAACAGGCGCTGCGCATGGGCCATCGAAAAGCCCACGCCGTTGTCGCTGACGTGCATCACCCAGGTGCCGTCTTCGGCCTGCTGGCAGCCGACCACCACCCGCGGCGGTGCCGACCCGCGGCTGAACTTCAATGCATTGGCCAGCAGGTTGACGAACAGCTGGCGCAGCACCTCGCCATCGCCCACCACCTGCGGCAGCGGCTTCAGCAGCACCGCCTGCGGGTCTTCGCGCTGACCGGGCGTGTGCAGCACCTCGGCCAGCGCGGCGCGGGCCAGCGGCTGCAGCGCCACCGGCTGCCGCTGCAGCCGGGTTTCGCTGGCGCGCGCCAGGCGCAGCAGCGCCTGCACCGAGCGCACCACCTGGTCGGCGGTGTCGGCCAGGCGCGCCAGGCCGCTGCGCACCAGGTCCAGCTCGCGCCGGTCCAGCGCTTCCTGCAGCACCCGCGCATAACCGGCGATGGAGCCCAGCGGGCCGCGCAAATCGTGCGCCACGCTGCGGTTGAAGCTGTCCTGGTGCTGCAGCAGCAGCTCCAGCTCCTGCGTGCGCTCACGCACCCGCAGGTCGAGCTGGGCATGGCTGTCCTGCAGCGCCTGCTGGGCAGCGGTGCGGTCGTCCAGCGCCTGCCTCAGGTGG
>NZ_CAXFDV010000356.1:0-2327 GCF_964001545.1 uncultured Aquincola sp. | reverse complement strand
GCCGGCAAAGCCCAGGCGGTCGATGCTGATGCCGGCGGCGGGCACCAGCGTGTTTTCCATGCCGGCGGGCGTGCCCATCCAGCTCACGGTCCAGCCGCGTGCCTGCATCTCGCGTGCGACCGCGATGCCGGGGATGATGTGACCGCCGGTGCCGGCGGCCATGATCACGAGATGGCTCAAGGTCGGCCACCTCGCATCAGCGCACGGTTTTCCATGTCCGTGCGCAGCACGATGGCCAACGCCACCAGGTTCATCACGATGGCCGAGCCGCCGTAGCTCATCAGCGGCAACGTCAGGCCCTTGGTGGGCAGCAGGCCCAGGTTCACGCCCATGTTGATGAAGGACTGGCCGCCCATCCAGATGCCGATGCCCTGCACCATCAGGCCGGCGAACACGCGGTCCAGCGCGATGGCCTGGCGGCCGATGTGGAAGATGCGGCGGGTGAGCCAGAAGAACGCGGCCACCACGCACAGCACGCCCACCAGGCCCAGCTCTTCGCCCACCACGGCCAGCAGGAAGTCGGTGTGCGCCTCGGGCAGGTAGTGCAGCTTTTCCAGGCTGCCGCCCAGCCCCTGGCCGAACACCTCGCCACGGCCGAAGGCGATCAGCGAATGGGTGAGCTGGTAGGCCTTGCCCTGCGCATAGTCGGGGTTCCAGGGGTCCAGGTAGGCAAAGATGCGCTGGCGCCGGAATTCGCTGAACACAATCATCAGCACGAAGGCGCCCACCAGCACCGCCACGCTCAAGAAGAACATGCGGCCGTTGACGCCGCCCAGGAACAGGATGCCCAGCGCCACCGCGGCGATGACCATGAAGGCGCCCATGTCCGGCTCGGCCAGCAGCAGGATGCCCACCACACCCAGCGCCACGGCCATGGGCGTGACGGCGCGGAAGAAGTTTTCCCGCGCATCCATCTTGCGCACCATGTAGCTGGCCGCGTACATCGCGATGCCCAGCTTGGCCAGCTCGCTGGGCTGGAAGTTCATGATGCCCAGCGGAATCCAGCGGCGGGCACCGTTCACGCCCTTGCCCACGCCGGGAATCAGCACCGCCACCAGCAGCACCAGGGCCACCACGAAGATCCAGGGCGCCCACTTTTCCCAGTCGCTGAGCGGGATCTGCAGCACCAGCACCGCGACCACGAAGGCCAAGAAGATGGAGATGATGTGCCGGGTGAGGAAGTGGGTGGAGGCGTAGCGCGCAAAGCGCGGGTTGTCGGGCAACGCCACCGAGGCCGAATACACCATCACCAGGCCCAGGGCCAGCAAGGCCACCACCACCCAGATCAAAGCCTGGTCGATGCCTTGCACCGCGGTGGGCCGCGACGAGCTGGGCACCCAGTCGCGCACCGGCACGCGGTGGCTGCCGTCGTCCTCGGGCTTGCGGCCGAAGGGCAGGCGCAGCTGCGCGAGTCGGCCACGCAGGCCGCCCAGGGTCGAAGTCATGTGCTCGGCGGCGGCCATCAGACGTGCTCCCCGTGTTCGGCCGCCAGGGCCTGCACCGCCTGCACGAACACGTCGGCGCGGTGGGCGTAGTTGCGGAACATGTCCAGGCTGGCGCAGGCGGGGCTCAGCAGCACCGCATCGCCCGCCTGGGCCTGCTCGAAGCTCCAGGCCACGGCCTGGGGCAGCGTGTCGTGGTGGCGCAGCGGCAGCTCGGCCAGCGGCAGGCCGCTGCGCTCGGCCTCTTCGGCCAGCGCATCGGCAATGCGCTGCGCATCACGCCCGATCAGCGCCACCGCGCGGCCATGGCGGGCCAGCGGCGCGGCCAGCAGACGGAAGTCCTGGCCCTTGCCGTCGCCGCCCAGGATGGCCACCAGCTTGCCGGGCGCCTTGTCGGCGCCCAGGCCCAGCAGCGCGGCCACGGTGGCGCCCACGTTGGTGCCCTTGCTGTCGTCGAAGGCTTCCACGCCGTGGACGGTGGCCACGAACTCCACGCGGTGCGGCTCGCCGCGGTATTCGCGCAGGCCGTGCAGCATCGGCGCCAGCGGGCAGCCGATGGCGGTGGCCAGCGCCAGCGCGGCCAGCGCATTGGCGGCGTTGTGACGGCCGCGGATGCGCAGCGCATCGGCCGGCATCAGCCGCTGCAGGTGGATCTCGGGCGCTTCGCCCTTGCGGCGCTTCTCGGTGGGGTCGGCTTCCAGCGCACGCACCAGCCAGGCGATGCCGTTTTCGGTCACCAGGCCAAAGTCGCCGGGCTCACGCGGGGCATCGAGGCCGAAGCGCACCGCCTTGCGGGCCACGGTGCGCGGCGCCTTGCCCTTGGCGGCCTTGAAGGGCTTGCCGGTGGTGGCGTTCACTTCGGGCAAAGGCGCGGGCACCAGGCCT
>NZ_CAXFDV010000355.1:0-3478 GCF_964001545.1 uncultured Aquincola sp. | reverse complement strand
TAGCCGTTGATGGCGATGTCGCGGTCGGTCAGGCCCTGCACCTGCACGCTGGCCCAGGCGGTGAACACCTGCGCGCGGTGGCTGTGGCGCGCCAGCTTGGGGTCGCCCGTGGTGCCGCCGGTGTGGAAGTAGGCGGCGATGTCCTCGGGCTGGATGACGCGGCCGCTGACCAGCCGGTCGGCCGGCTGCGCGGCGCGCGCCTGGCCGAAGTCCAGCACGCCCTCGGGCAGCGGGCCTTCCACCGCGGGCGGCGCATCGTGCGGCAGCACGCGCAGCACCGCCTGCAGCGTGGGCACCCGCTCACGCAGGCGCATGGCCTTTTGCCAATAGCCGGCTTCGGCATCGGCGCCCCAGGCGATGAGCACGCGGCTGCCGGCCGCATTCATCAGCGCGGCCAGCTTGTCATCATTGAGCAGCGGGTTCAGCGGCTGCACGATGCCGGCCGCTTCCCCGCCCCACAAAGCCAGGTGGTACTCGGGGCAGGCGGGCAGCAGCACCGACACCGCCTGCTGCGGCTGCAGGCCCAGGCTGTGCAGCAGGTTGGCCGTCTGGTGGATGCCTTCGAACAGCTGGCGGTAGCTCCAGCGCAGCGGGCGGTCGGCTTCTTCCACGCTGCGGATGAAGGTCAGCGCCGTCTTGTCGCCAAAGGCCGCGGCCGAGTTGCGGAACAGCTCATAGGTGCTGCGCACCGGCATGGCCTGCTCCAGCGGCATCGCGGCTTCGATGCGCTGCACGTCGGCCAGGCTGCGCACCGGCGGGCCGGCGCGGAAGGGGGCTTGCACGGTGTCGGCGGGGTGGGTCATGGCGTTGTCTCCTGCCCGGGTCGGACGCCCGGTGTGCGTGAAGGTTCAGGCCGGCACGGCCTGCGGCGGGGCAATGCGTTGCACGGCGGCCCGCATCTCGGCCTGCATGCGCTGCACGATGGCGGCCAGCGGCTCGATGCGGTCGGTGAAGGCCAGCGCATGGCCGGCCGACAGCACGCCGTGGCGGGTGTCGCCGGTCTCATAAGCCTGGCGGCCGATGCGGCCGGCCACCAGGGGCAGCAGATCCTGGATGGTGACGCCGGGCTGGCTGGCCTCGATGGCCTGCACCGCATCGGTCGTCTCGTTGCGCAGCGCACGCACGGTGTTGCGCACCGTGTGCATCAGCAGCGTGGTGTCGGTGGGTTGGGCCTGCACCAGGCGGCGCTTGTAGTCCTCGTGCGCCCAGATCTCTTCAGCCACGGTGAAGCGCGTGCCCACCACCACGCCGGCTGCGCCCATGGCCAGCGCGGCCGTTACCTGCGAGCCGCAGCCGATGCCGCCGCCGATGAGGTAAGGGATGTGCAGCTGCTCGCGCGCCCAGGCCGCATTGACGATGCTGCCCACCATGTCCATGCCCGGGTGGCCGCCGCACTCGGCGCCCACGATGGCCACTGCGTCCACGCCCAGCGACTGGGCCTTGACCGCGTAACGCACCGCCGGCACCTTGTGCAGCACCTGGATGCCCGCCGCCTTGAGCGTGGGCAGGTAAGCCTCGGGGCTGCGGCCCGAGGTCTCGACGAAGCGCACGCCTTCTTCGGCGATCAGCTCGAACACCGCCTGCGTGCGCTCGCCCGGCACCAGCTTGGGCAGCATCGACACGTTGACGCCGAAGGGCCCGCCTTCACACAGGTCGCGGCAGCGGCGGATCTCGTCGCGCAGCGCCTGCGGCTCGGGAAAGCTGGCTGCGGTGATGAAGCCCAGGATGCCCGCGCGCGAGGCCGCGGCCACGTAACGGGCATCGGACAGCCACATCAGCCCGCCGGCCACGATGGGCAGGCGGATGCCGAACATCTCGGTGATCGCGGTGGAAGCCATGGCGCGTTTACTCGATCGACACGCCCTTGTCGCGGATCACCTTGCCCCACTTCTCGTCATCGCGGCGGATGCGCTCGGCCGTGTCCTTGGGCGATTGCCAGGCGGCGTAAGTGCCGGCGTTCTTCAGCTTCTCCTGGATCTCGGGCTCGGCCAGGGTCTGCTTGAGCGCTTCGCTGAGCTTGCTGATCACCGGCGCCGGCGTGCCGGCCGGCGCCAGCAGGCCGCCCCACGACACCGCGTCGAAGCCCGGGAAGCCCTGCTCCGACACCGTCTTCACATCGGGCAGGTAAGGCAGGCGCTGCGGCGAACCCACGGCGATGGCGCGCAGCTTGCCCGCCTTGATGTGCGGCAGCGCAGCGACCATGTCGGCGTACATCACCGGCACCTGGCCGCCGATCACGTCGGTCACCGCTGGCGAGCCGCCGCGGTAGGGCACGTGGCTCATCTCGAACTTGCCCAGCATCTTCAGCGATTCGGTGGTGAGGTGGCCAAAGCTGCCCTGGCCCGAACTGGTGTAGTTGAGCGGCGGGTTGGTGGCCTTGGCCTTGGCGATCAGCTGCGGCAGCGTGGTCACGTCGGGCAGCGACTGCGGATTGACCACCATCACGATGGGCAGGTCGTAGGTGGTGCCGACCGGCGTGAAGTCCTTCTGGATGTCGTACTTGGCCGTCTTGTACAGGTGCGGCGCCAGCAGCGTGGGCGTGGCCAGCATCATCAGTGTGTAGCCGTCGGGCGCGGCCTTGGCCACGGCAGCGGCGGCGATGGCGCCCGAAGCACCGGCGCGGTTTTCCACGATCACCTGCTGCTTGAGCAGTTCGCTCATGCGCTGGCCCACGATGCGCGAAGCCGTGTCGGTGGGGCCGCCCGGCGGGAAGGGCACGACGATGGTGATCATCTTCGCGGGGTAGGCCTGCGCCATCGCGCCCAGTGCGGGCACGGCCAGCGCGAGGGCGACGAGGCTGCGGCGAAGGGCACTGGCGGGGCGAAGGGCGGTGATGCGTTGCATGCGGAACTCCTGGCTATGCAAGGTAGGAAGCAGCGTGCCGCGCACGGCGGCCGGCACGCATCGAAAGAAAGGTCTCAACAGGATCGGCTGGCCAGGTGGGATCGGATCTCAGCGGCGGCCCGGCCGCTGGTCGCCCAGCAACTCCTGCAGCACGGCCTCGGTATCGGCGCCCAGTTGCGGCGGCGGCCGGCGCACCGGCAACCGTTCGCCATCGATGCGGTACGGCGGCGCCAGCACATGGGTGCTGCCGGCCACCGGGTGCGGTTGCACCGTGACCAGACCGCCTTCCACCGCGCGCGGTGAGGTCAGCGCCTCATGCAGGCCCAGCACCTCGCCGCACGGAATGCCGGCGGTCGACAGCGCGGCCAGCATCTGCGCACGCGGCCGGCGGGCCAGCTCGGCATGCAGCACCGGCAGCAGTTCGGCACGGTGGGCCGAGCGGCCGAGGTTGGTCTTGAAGCGCTCGTCGGCGGCCAGCTCGGGCCGTTCGATCACCTCGGTGCAAAAGCGCTGGAACTGCGCGTTGTTGCCCACGGTGATGACGATGGGGCCATCGGCCGCATCGAACACGCCGTAAGGCACGATGGACGGATGCGCATTGCCGTAGCGCGGCGGGTCTTCGCCCATCAGCAGC
>NZ_CAXFDV010000354.1:0-9910 GCF_964001545.1 uncultured Aquincola sp. | reverse complement strand
CTGACCGGCTTGCAGGTCGCTGCGCTGCGCACCGCTCGGTTCGGCGCCGGCCAGATCGCCACCCCGGTCACCCGCCACTCTCGTTCCTTGACGCGGAGCAGGCTTGCCTAGGTGCTTGCACTAGCGCTGCGGCCGCCGCGGGCCGAACAACTCGGGGAAAGCCCTGACCGGCGGCCCGTCGACAGGGGCCTGATCGGAGTCACCGGCGGGCCGGAAACGGTTGCGCCGGGGCGCGTTACCGGCGCGGTATCGATCGCCGCTACTCCCGGTATTGGACGCAGCTGACGCCGCTCGCTTCAATGCGCTCGCGTCCGGCTCGTCGGAACGCCACAAACGTCGCAGGAGAAGACATGTCGATGAACCCCCCGTCACGCGCAGCCCGGCGCCCGGCGCGGCAGCTCTGCCGTGCATCCCTTTGGTCCGCCTTTGCAGGCATGGCCCTGCCGGCGGCGGTGCTTGCACAGTCGCCGTCGGCACTGCAGGCCAAGTTCATGCCCGAGACGATCAACATGCGAACGCTCCAGGGGAGCGTGAACGTCGTCATCTCGGCGGCCACCGGCGATCTCGCGGCCTGTGCCCTGTCCGACGTGCGGATGGGGCCGGCCAGCGCCCTGTCGGTGGCGGCCTCGGCGGACCGCCGCACCTACGTCGCTGCGTTCCGCAAGGCGGACCTGAAGTGGGTGCTGCCCGGCTTCGACGAGTCGCAGGCCCTGGTCACCGGCTCGCTCGCCTGCAATGGTGGCGAGGCCCAGGGCGTGGTGGCGCATGGCACGGTCAAGGTGCTCAAGGCCACGGAAGTCCAGGCGCGGCAAAAGCCGGTGCTGACGGTGGGCGGACAGCAGTTCAAGGACTTGAACGGCAACGGTCAGCTCGACCGCTACGAAGACTGGCGTCTGCCGGTGGACCAGCGGGTGGCCGATCTGGTGTCCCGCATGTCGCTGCAGGAGAAGGCGGGCCTGATGGGCATTCCCGCCAACTTCACCGACGCCCAGGTGCAGGCCACCCTGGACAACCACATCCGCTACCTGATCCTTCGCTCCAGCAGCTTCCAGGGCCGGGACCTGGCCAACCGCATCAACGGCATCCAGGAGCGGGCCGAAGCCTCGCGCCTGGGCATTCCGGTGGTGATGATCTCCAACCCGCTGAACCACCTGAGCGGTGGCAACGCGGTGTTCGAGCCGGGCGGCGGTGCAGGCGCCTTGTCGATCTGGCCGGGCACGCTGGGCATGGCGGCCACCAACAATCCGCAGCTCATCAAGGACTTTGCAGGCATTGCGCGCCAGGAGTGGCGCGCGCTGGGCATCCGCCGCATCTATGGCTACCAGGTCGAGCTGGCGACCGAGCCGCGCTGGAGCCGCAATCGCACCACCTTCGGCGAGGGGCTGGAGCTGAACTCGCAGATCGCGCGTGACCTGGTGATCGGCACCCAGGGGCGCCGGCTGGGCAGCGATTCCATCGCCCAGGTGATCAAGCACTTCCCCGGTGACGGCGCGGTGCTGCGCGGCCTGGACCCGCACAATGAGCCGGGCCAGTACGCCGTGTACCCGACGCCGGGCAGCCTGTTCACCTACCAGCTGCCGCCGTTCAAGGCTGCCATCGATGCCGGCGTGAGCGCCGTCATGTCCTACTACAACCGCCCCAGCAACGCGCTGAGCGCACCGCAGCTGCCGGCCGAGTGGTGGCAGTCGCCGAGCAAGCAGTTCGAGGATGTGGCCGGTGTCTACAACCACACCTTGATCACCCGGCTGCTGCGTGACCAGCTGGGCTTCAAGGGCGTGCTGAACTCCGACACCGGGGTGCTCACCTCGCAGGCGTTTGGTGTCGAGAGCCTGACCGCACCGCAACGCTGGGCCAAGGCCGTCAAGGCCGGCGCGGACATCATCTCCGGCGGCAGCAACCCGGCCGAGCTGATCGCGGCCGTCGGCGACGGGCTGCTGGCCGAAGCCGACTTGAACAGGCCGGTCAGCCACCTGCTGACCGAGATGTTCAACCTGGGCTTGTTCGAGAACCCGTACACCGATCCGGAAGCGGCGCAGGCGATCGCCAAGGCCCCCGCCAACCAGCTGGTGGCCGACCAGGCGCACCGCCAGTCGCTGGTGCTGATGCGCAACGACCGGCAGCTGCTGCCGCTGAAGGGAACGACCAACCTGTACGTGGAGGTGTTCACCGCGGGCACGGCGGCCGCGCAGCAGACGGCTGCCTTGAAGGCCCTGCTGGCCAACGACCCCAAGATCAAGGTCGTCGATTCGCCCTCCCAGGCGAATGCCGCCTTGCTGTGGGTGCAGCCGCAGTTCGAGACCCTGGCCGACCGGGTCAACATCGCACTGGGCACCGGCACCGGTGTGGACGTGGCCCGCATCCAGCAGATCCAGGCCCTGGTGCCGACGGCGCTGGCCATCAACCTGACCACCGGTTGGGTGATCAACGACGTGGAACCCGGCGCTGCTGCGGTGATCGGCACCTACGACGTCAAGGCCGAAGCCCTGCTGGACCTGCTGCGCGGCAAGTTCCAGCCCAGCGGCCGGCTGGTGATGGCCATCCCCGCCAGCCAGGCGGCGGTCGACGCCAATGCCGGCGACGTGCCGAGCTATGCGGAGACGTTCGACTACGCCTATCGCAACGCCGTCAACGACCGCTACACCTTCGGTTTCGGCAAGACCGGCTTCTGATCCCAGGGCTCGCAACGGAACATCCATGAACACACATCTTTTGGTGGCGGCCGTTCTGTCGACCGCGTCCGCCTTCGCAGCGGCGGCGCCGGGTCCGGCGGCCATGCAGTACGAGACCAACGCCGTCGCCCTGATCAGCGACGCGGCCGATACCCAATCGGGCATCAGCCCTGATGGCGGCGGACTGACGGACCCGCTGATCTCGCAGGCGACGGCCTTCAACACGAGCGACTTCGCCAGTGCCAGCGCCCTGGCGACGGGCGGCCTGCTGGTCACCACCGCGGAGGTGGACAGCAAGGCCACGTTCTCGAGCGCTGCGGCCGACGTGCACTTCACGTCGAGCTATGCCACGCCGGGCACGCTGGACCTGCGGCTGACCTACAGCGTCGATGGCGCGGCGGACAACGCTTCCTGGGCCTACAGCGGCTTCTCGGTGACGGTGAGCAGCGGCGGCGCCACCGTGTTTGCACAGACCTTCGACACGGCAGGCACCTTCACCCACCGCAGCCTGATCCTGGGGGCGGACAGCACGGTGGACATCCAGCTGTTCAGCGAGGCCAGCACCGAGCTGCAGGGCGGCTTCGCCCACTCCGCAGCGCAGCTGGCCTTCGACGTGACGCTGGCCCCGGTGCCGGAGCCTGCTTCCTGGGCGCTGGCGCTGGGCGGTCTCGGCTTCATCGCAGCGCGTCGGATGAGGGGTCGGTCGCGCTGAAAGGACCCCAGGCCACAGGCCCGGCCGGGCAAGTCCTGGCCGGTCTGGCGGCAGGCCGGCACCAGGATGCGCGGTCGTGCAAAGGTCATCGGCGGCGCCTCACGCTCATTGGGCCGAGGTGCCGCCGTCCACCGGCAGCAGCACACCCGTCATGAAGCTGGCCGCATCGGAGGCCAGGAACACGACGGCCTGGGCCACCTCCTGCGGCCGGGCCACGCGGCCCATGGGAATGCCGCTGGCCAGCGTCTGCATCTTGGCGTCGCTGTCGCCGTTGTCGAAGGCCTGGTCCAGCATCGGCGTGTCGGTATCGCCGGGGCACACGGCATTGACGCGCACGCCTTCGGTGGCGTGGTCCAGCGCCATGCAGCGGCTCATCTGCGCCAGCGCCGCCTTGGACACGCAGTACACCAGCGCGCCGCGGGCGCCCATCAGCGCCCAGTCGGACGCCACGTTGACGATGCTGCCGCGGCGGGCCGCGATCATGGCCGGCAGCACCGCCCGGCACAGGCGGAAGGGCGCGCTGAGGTTCACCTCCAGCAGCCGCGACCATTGCGCATCGGTGGTTTCCAGCGCGGTGCCGTTGGTCAGCATGCCGGCGTTGTTCACCAGCACATCGATGCGGCCGTGCAGCGCCAGGGTCGCTTCGGCCAGGCGGCCCGCGGTGGCGGGGTCGGCCTGGTCGCCGGCGATGAAATGCGCCTCATGGCCCTGCGCGCGCAGTGCCGTCAGCAGCGCCTGGGCGCGGGTCTCGTCGCGGCCGCTGAGCACCAGCGTGGCACCCGCCGCCGCAAAGGCCTCGGCGATGGCGCGGCCGATGCCCGAGGTGGCGCCGGTGATCAGGCAGACCTTGCCTTGCAATGCACCGCTCATACGACGTCCCTCAGCCGGTACCAGCTCATGCCGATGGCCTGCTGCACGCCGCCCAGCCATTCGCCGCCGGCAAAGGGCGGGTTGACGATGCCGTTGAAGGCATCCAGCCGTTCGGGCTGGCCCTTCATCGCCTCGGTGACCACGGTGGCGGCCACGCGGGTGGGCACGATGCCGTGGCCGCAGAAGCCCTGCGCCCAGAAGATGCGGTCTCCCCGTCGCCCCCAGTCGGGCATGCGCCGCAGCGTGATGTCGATGTGGCCGCCCCAGGCGTAGTCCACCTTCACGGGCTGCAGGTGCGGAAACACCCGCGTGATGTGGCCCTTCATCACCGTCGGCAGGTCGGCCGGCGTGCCGCCCATGTAGGTGCAGCCGCCGCCGAACAGCAGCCGGTGGTCGCGCGTGGTGCGGAAGTACTCGAGGATGAACTGGTTGTCGTAGACCGCATGGTTGTGCGGCATCAGGCGGCGGCAGGCGGCTTCGCCCAGCACCTCAGTCACGCCGATGAAGCTGCCCACCGGCAGCACGCGAGACTGCAGCCGGCGGTCCACCTTGTCGACGTAGGCATTGGCCGCCAGCACCAGCTGGTGGCAGCGCACGGCGGCGCCGTCTTCGGTGCGCACGGTGATGCCGTCGGCGCCCTGCTCATAGCCGGCCACGCGGGTGCTCTCGTAGATCGTCGCGCCGGCGCGCTCCACCACCTCGGCCAGGCCCAGGATGTACTTCAGCGGGTGGATGTGCGCGGCCGAGTCGTCCAGCAGGCCGGCCTGGAAGCGCGGCGAATCCACATAGCGCGGCAGCTCGGCCTTGGGGATGAAGCGAAAGCCGTCGTAGCCCCATTCGCGCGAGGCCTCTTCGATGCCATCGGTCAGCAGCTTGACGCGGCGCGGCAGCACCGCCACTTCCACATGGCCTTCGGCCAGGTCGCAGTCGATGGCGTTGTCGCGGATCAGGTCGCGGATCTTGCGCACCGAGCGCAAGGATTCATGGAACATGTCCTTGGCGCGTTCATGCCCCATCACGGCCTTGAGCCGCTGCATGCCGCAGGCAAAGCCCGAGACCAGCTGCCCGCCGTTGCGGCCCGAGGCGCCCCAGCCCACGCGGCTGGCTTCCAGCACCACCACCTTGCGGCCGGCGCGGGCCATCTCCAGCGCGCAATACAGGCCGAAGAAGCCGGCCCCCACCACGCACACGTCGGCGTCGATCGGCCCGGGCAGGCTGGGGCGGCGGCGCTGGCGGTCGCGCGAGGTGGCGGCATAGTAGCTGTCGATGTAGTCGGTGCTTCCGCGGAACATGGGGCGGCTCCTGGCAAGAATGAAGAAAGGGGGCGGGCGCTGCCTTCAGGCCAGCTCGATGAGGTGGCGCAGGTCCCAGGCCGCGCGGGGGTCTTGCGCGGCGTGGCGCTCGCGGTGCTCATGCCGCTGGAGCGCGACGAAGAGGTCGATCAGCGGATCGCCGAACCAGCGGCGCAGCGCATCGCTGCCTTCCAGCGCATCGAGCGCGGCCGGCAGGCTGCGCGGCAGCGCAGGCGCCGCATCGCGGCCGGCGCGGGCCGGCTGGCCGGCCTGCAGCCCGTCCAGGCCCAGGGCCAGCGTGGCGGCCACCACCAGGTAGGGGTTGGCATCGCCGCCGGGCAGCCGGTTTTCCACCCGCCGGCCGGCCGCGTCGGAAGCGGGAATGCGGAAGGCGGCATGGCGGTCGTCTTCGCCCCAGTCGGCATGGGTGGGCGAAGAATCGCTGTGGCGCACGCGGTCGAAGGACATGTCGTGCGGCGCTGCCCAGGCCATGGCCGCCGGCCCGCCGGCCTGCAGCCCGGCCAGGAAGTGCAGCAGCTCGGGCGACGAGCGGCCGTCGGGCTGCGCGAACAGGTGCGGCCAGTCGGCCCCGGTGCGCTGCACGCTGAAATGCCAGTGCATGCCGGTGCCCGGCTGGTCCAGGAAGGGCTTGGCCGCGAAGCTGGCCAGAAAGCCGTGCCGCGCCGCCACCTCGCGCGCCAGGCGCTTGAAGCGGAACACCGCGTCGGCCTGGGCCAGCGGCTCGCCGGGGTGGAAGTTGACCTCGAACTGCGAGAAGGCGGCCTCGTGCAGGTGGCCGGCCAGCGGAATGCCCAGCGTGTCGGCCGCACCGTACAGCTCGTCGAAGTAGGCGTCGAAGTGGCTGGCGCGCTCGAGCGAGTACTGCTCGCAGGCGGTTTCCTGCACCGGCGCATCGCGCCAGGGCTTGGCGCTGCCCAGGCCTTCGGGCTGGCGCGACAGCAGGAAGAACTCCATCTCGGGCGCCGCCTTCACGGCCAGGCCCTGCGCCGCATAGGCCTGCAGCACGCGGCGCAGCGCGGCGCGGGGCGACAGCTCGGCCGCCTGCAGCAGGCGGCCGTAGCGCGGCGCATGCCACTGGCCGGCCGGCTCGCACAGCACGGTGGCTTCACGCCGGCGGCCGGGGCGCCGGCGCAGGCTGGTGGCATCGGGCACCAGCTGCAGGTCCTGGTAGGCCTGCGGCAGGATGCTGCCGAACACCTCCATCGGCGAACCGCCGGTCAGGCCCATGCCCAGCATCACGGTGGGCAGCCGGCAGCCAGCGGCGGCCAGGAAGTCGGCCACCCGCAGGCGCTTGCCGCGGGCCAGCGACGTGAAGTCGCCGAGCGCGCACTCGACGTCGTCGATGCGCCAGTCGGCCAGCAGGCCGGCCAGGGCCTGGCGGTCGGGGCGGAGCGGAGGATGGGCGGGCAGGGGGCGAAGGGCGTGGACGTCTGGATGCATGGCGAAGGGCCGGAACGCCGGTTCCGGCGGTGGTTTCGCTGCATCCTAGAAGCCGCGCCCGTGGTCGCGTGGGCCACTGCGGCCAGGGCGGGCGGTCCACTTGGCCGGGAGGCCGTGCGGGCAGCGCGCTTGGCGGGTCGGCCCCGGTGCTACGACCTCGGCTCCAGCACCAGGCAGGTGGTGGTGGCATGCGCATACAGCTGGCCGTCCGGGCCGACGATGCGGCCCTCGGCGGTGCTGACCTGACGCCCTGCGTGGATGATCCTGCCTTCGGCGCGCACCAGCGGCGTGGCATCGGTCAGCGCGCGTACCAGGTTGAGCTTGAGTTCCAGCGTGGTGTAGCTGCGGCCGGCCGGCAGCAGGGTGTGCACGGCGCAGCCCACCGCCGAGTCGAGCAAGGTGGCGAACCATCCCCCGTGCACCGTGCCCAGCGGGTTGTAGTGGCGGCGCAGCGGCCGCCCCTGAAACACCGCCAGCCCCGCGGCCATGTGGATGGGCACGAAGTCCAGCGTCTCGCCGATCGGGGGCGGCGGCAGCTCGCCCGCGAAGATGGCTTGCAGCACTTCCAGCCCGGTGAGCGTCTGCACCTGGATCGTCGGCCGCGGTGCGTCCTTTGGCCGCAGCCGCGCCCGCACCGCCTGTTCGTCACGCTCCCACTGTTCGAGCACCTGCGTCACATCCATGTGGCCTCCTCGATCGGGCTGAAGGGGCCGCCAGGGCGACCCAGGGTCCGGTTCAGGTCCGGCTTCACAGCGCTTCCAGGGCCAGCGCAATGCCTTGGCCGCCGCCGATGCACAGCGTGACGATGCCGCGCCGCAGGCCGTCGCGCCGCATGGCATGCAGCAGCCGTGTGGTGAGCACCGCGCCGGTGGCGCCGATCGCATGCCCGTGGGCGATGGCGCCGCCTTCGACGTTGACGATGTCTTCGGGCAGTTCCAGCTGGCGCAGGCAGGCCAGCGTGACGGCCGCGAAGGCTTCGTTGATCTCGATGCGGTCCACGTCGGTGAGCTGCCACCGGGCACGGGCCAGCGCGGCGCGCACCGCGGGCACCGGGCCGATGCCGAACAGCCCGGGCTCCACCGCCACCACCGCATGCGATACCAGCCGCGCCCAGGGCTGCAGGCCCTGGGCCTCGGCAAACCCGCGCTCGGCCACCACCAGGGCCGCCGCGCCGCTGTTCAGGCCCGGCGCATTGCCGGCGGTGATGGTGCCGTCCTGGCGGAAGGCGGGCTTGAGCCGCGCCAGCGCCTGCACCGTGGTGTCGGGGCGGTTGGCCTCGTCCTTGTCGAAACGCACCGGGCCCTTGCGGCCGGGCAGGTCCAGCGCCACGATCTCTTCAGCAAACCGGCCGGCCGCCTGCGCCGCGCTGAAGCGCTGCTGCGAACGTGCGGCCCAGCGGTCCTGGTCCTCCCGCGTGACGCCGTAGCGCGTGGCCAGGTCTTCGGTGTGCCAGCCCGAGTGCTGGCCGCTGAAGGCGTCGTTCAGGCCGTCGCGCAGCAGGCTGTCGAGCAGCGCCGCATCGCCCATGCGCTGGCCCCAGCGGGCGCTTGGCGCCAGGTAGGGCGCCTGGTCCATGTTCTCCATGCCCCCGGCGATGGCCACGCGCGACTGGCCGGCCAGCACCTCCATCGCCGCGCTGGCGATGGCCTGCGCCCCCGAACCGCAGACCCGGTTGAGCGTGAGCGCCGGCACCTGCACCGGCAGGCCGGCGCCCAGCGTGGCCTGCCGCGCCGGGTTCATGCGGGCGCCGGCCTGCACCACCTGGCCCATCAGCACCGTGTCCACATGGTCGGCCTGCAGGCCCGAGCGCCGCAGCGTCTCGCGGATCACCGCCGCCCCCAGGTCGGTGGCCGGCGTGTCCTTCAAGGTGCCGTTGAAGCCGCCGATGGGGGTTCTGACAGGGGCGCACAGCACAACTTCGGTGGGACTCATGGCGTCTCCAGGAGGCTTCGTGAATATGATGACCATCATACAAAAAACGTCCTCGTCACGTTCTTGCGCACATGCTCGGCCCGGGCCGCGGAGGCCGGCGGCTAAAGCCCGGGCCCATCGCGTCCGATACCGGCTGACGGGCTGCGAGCCCGGTGGTGCATGAAGGAGTCGTCGCGATGCGCTTGTCGAACCTGCGTGTGGGTGTGCGTCTGGCGGCCGGCTTTGCCGTGCTGCTGGCGCTGGTGCTGGCGATGGGCCTGTATGCCCTGGACCGGGTGGGCCGGGTGCACGACAGCGTGACGGCCCTGGCCGACGACTGGTTGCCCAGCACCCAGCAGCTGGCCGGCATCAACGAGGCGCTGAACCAGATGCGCCGGGCCGAGCTGCAGATGCTGCTGGGCGGCGACGAGCAGGCGATGAAGGACGAATCCGCCCGCATTGCCCGCCAGTGGGAGTTGCTGCCGCCGCTGATGGCCGCCTATGAACGCACCTTGGGCGACCAGGCCGAGCGCCAGGCCTTCGGGGCGCTGCAGGGCGCCGTGCAGCGCTACCGCGCCAGCCAGCCACAGCTGGTGGCGCTGTTGAAGGAAGGCCGCGCCGAAGAGGCCCGCGCTTTCCTTCGTGGCGACTCGCGCAAGGCCTTCCGGGCCACCACCGACGCGATGGTGACGCTGACCCAGAGCAACACCCAGGGTGCGGCCGAGGCCTCGGCCCGCAGCAGCCGAGACTACGCCTCGGTGCGCTGGGGCATCGTGGCGATGATCGCCGTGGCGCTGCTGCTGGGAGGTTTGGTCGCAGTGCTGCTGACCCGCTCGCTCACCCGGCCGCTGGCCCATGCCGCCGCCACCGCCGACCGCATTGCCGACGGTGATTTGAGCGTGCCGGTGGGCAGCGACCGCCGCGACGAATTGGGTGACCTGTTGCGGGCGCTGGCCCGTATGCAGGCCGCACTCAATGCCTCGGTGAGCAGCGTG
>NZ_CAXFDV010000353.1:0-7861 GCF_964001545.1 uncultured Aquincola sp. | reverse complement strand
CGACCTGCAGTTCCTGGCCCGCCGCGACGAAGCCGCCGAGCGCTTCACGCAGGACTGGCAGGCCCGCATGACCGAGGCCGAGCGCGCGGCCATCGACGCCGACAACGCCCGCCTGGCCACCCACCAGAACGCCGAGCAGCCCGACCTGGACGCGGTGCTGCCGCGCATCCAGCCGGCCGATGTGGAGCGTCAGGCGCGGCCGCTGCTGCCCTTGGCGCCGGCGGTGTGGCACGACCATGCACTCTCGCTGCCCACCAACGGGCTCAGCCACGGGCTGGTCAAGTTCGACCTCAGCGCCGCGCCCGAAGCCGACTGGCCCTGGATCGACCTGATGGCCGACCTGCTGCCGCAGCTGGGCGCCAACGGCATGACGCACCAGGCCGCCGCGACCTGGCGCCGGCTGCGGGTGGCGCAGATGCGGCTGCAGGCCAGCGCGCTGCAGACGCTCGACGGCACGGCACGCCTGGAAGTGACGCTGCAGATCGATGCGCTGCGCGAAGAGCAGGCGAACATCCCCGAAGTGGCCGCCGCCTGGCTGCAGGCACCCGACTTCGACGACACCGAGCGCCTGCGCTACCTGCTGCAGGAGCGGCTGCAGTCGCGCCTGGCCGACCTGGCCGACGAGGCGCCGCAGCTGGCCGCGCTGGAAGCCCGCGCGCGCACCCAGGCCGCGGGCCGCCTGCAGCGGGCGGTGCAAGGCCTGCCTTCGCTGGCCTTCGATGGCCTGCTGCAGCAGGCGCTGGCCCAGCCGCAGGGCCTGGCGCCGGTGCAGGCGGCGCTGCGCCGCGTGCATGCGCTGCTGCTGCAAAGCCCGCGTGTGCTGCTGTGCGCCGGCATCGAAGGCGATGCGCCGCGGCTGCTGGACGCGCTGTGCACCCGGCTGGGCCCGGCGCCGGCCGCGCCCGCGCAGCTCGCCACCATCGCGCCGCCGGCGGCGCAGCCCGCCGCCGCGGTGGGCGTGCTGGCGCCGGCCCAGGTCAACCATTGCCATGCGCTGTGGCCGGTGCCGGCCCTGGGCCATGCCGATGCGCCGGCGCTGGCGGTGCTGGCCCAGCTGCTGCAGCAGCAGCTGCTGCACCCGCTGCTGCGGGAGCAGGGCGGTGCCTACGGCGCCCATGCGGCCTACGACGCCACCGGCGGCGTGTTCCTGTGCGCCAGTTCGTCCGACCCGCGGCTGGCCGCCACCTATGCCGACATGCGCACAGCGCTGGAAGAGCTGCAGACCCGCGACTTCACGCCGGTGATGCTGGACGAAGCCATCCTCAGCGTCATCAAGCGGCTGGACACGCCGATGCGGGGCCTGGGCCAGCTGGCCAAGGCCTGGCAGGCGGGCCGCGCCGGCCTGACCGACGCGCAGCGCAGTGCCTTCCGCCTGGGTGTGCTGGGCTGCAGCAGGGACGAGGTGCGGCGCGTGGCACGGCAGCACCTGGGGTGGCAGGCCGTGCACCGCGTGGCCGCGCTCGGCTGGGCCGACCAGGACGCCGCCGACCTGCAGGTGCTGGACCTGATGCAGCAGGCCCAGGAAGCCGGTCTGGCCGCAGCCTGAGCGCCTGTGAGGCCGGCCCCGCTGGAGGGGCCGGCCTGCAGTACCCTTGCCGGCAAACGCCCGAACCCGCCGCACACCCCGCGGCTTCCCGCACTTCCTGACCATGGACACACGCAGTTCCCTCCACCGCGCCCGCATCCAGGACGCGCAAGCCGCCCTCGCCCGCCACCAGCTGGCTGCGGTGCTGGTGCCGTCGGCCGACCCGCACCTGTCGGAATACCTGCCCGAACGCTGGCAGGGCCGGCAATGGCTGTCGGGCTTCACCGGGTCCATGGGCACGCTGGTGGTCACGCGCCACAAGGCGGCGCTGTTCGCCGACAGCCGCTACTGGGTGCAGGCCGAAGCGCAGCTGGCCGGCAGCGGCATCGAGCTGGTCAAGATCCCCACCGGCGGCTCCACCGCGCATGTCGATTGGCTGGCCCGCGAATGCCAACCGGGCGATGCCGTGGGCGTGGACGGCGACGTGCTGGGCCTGGGCGCCGCGCAGCAGCTGCGCAGCGTGCTGCAGGCCGCCGGCGTGCAGCTGCGCACCGACTTCGACCTGCTGCAGCACATCTGGCCCGACCGCCCCGGCCTGCCCGCCGCGCCGGTGTATGAGCATGTGGCCCCGCATGCCACGCTTCCGCGCAGCGCCAAGCTGGCGCAGGTGCGTGAGGCCATGGCCCGCCACGGCGCGACGCACCACTTCATCAGCACCGTGGACGACGTGGCCTGGCTGCTGAACCTGCGCGGCGCCGACGTCGAATACAACCCGGTGTTCCTGGCCCATGTGCTGCTGGCGCCCGCAGGTGCCACGCTCTTCATCGCGGAAGGCAAGCTGAGCCCGGCGCTGGCCGCCACGCTGCAGGCCGACGGCGTGACCGTGGCCCCTTATGACCAGGCCGCCGCGGCACTGGCTGCGGTACCGGCCGACGCGCGCCTGCTGCTGGACCCGCGCCGCACCACGCTGGGCGCGCGCGAGCGCCTGGCTTGCGCGGTGGTGGAAGCCATCAACCCCAGCACGCTGGCCAAGAGCCGCAAGACCGAGGCCGAAGCCGCCCACATCCGCCAGGCCATGGCCGAAGACGGCGCGGCGATGTGCGCCTTCTATGCCCGCTTCGAGGCCGCGCTGGCCCGCGGCGAGCGGCTGACCGAGCTGACGGTGGACGACTGGCTGGCCGAAGAGCGCGCCCGGCGGCCCGGCTGCATCGGCCCGAGCTTTGCCACCATCGCCGGCTTCAATGCCAATGGCGCCATGCCGCACTACCGCGCGCTGCCCGAATCGCATGCAGTGATCGAAGGCGACGGCCTGCTGCTGATCGACTCCGGCGGCCAGTACCTGGGCGGCACCACCGACATCACCCGCGTCTGGGCCATCGGCCAGGTGACGGCCGAGCAAAAGCGCGACTACACCGGGGTGCTCAAGGGCACGATGGCGCTGAGCCGCACCCGCTTTCCGCGCGGCACGCCGGGCCCGATGCTGGACGCCATCGCCCGCGCGCCGCTGTGGGCCGAGGGCCTGGACTACGGCCACGGCACCGGCCATGGCGTGGGCTACTTCCTCAATGTGCACGAGGGCCCGCAGACCATCGCCAAGGCCGTGCCCGACGCCCACATGGCGATGGAGCCCGGCATGGTCACCAGCATCGAGCCGGGGCTGTACCGGCCGGGCCGCTGGGGCATCCGCATCGAGAACCTGGTGCTCAACGTGCCGGCGCCGGCCGCCGAGTTCGGCGAGTTCCTCGACTTCGAGACGCTGACCCTGTGCCCCATCGACACCGCTTGTATAGACATGGCGCTGCTGCGCGAAGACGAACGCGCGTGGCTGAATGCTTACCACGCCACCGTGCGTGAGCGGCTGCTGCCGCTGGTGGCCGGCGAGGCGCGTGACTGGCTGCTGCGCCGCACCGAGGCCGTGACAAAGCCGTGAGGACTGGGCAGCGCCCGCTGCCTACGCTGGGGCTCTGACGGTTTTTTCACCGATGGAGTTACCCATGTCCTTCCCCCTTGCTTCCCTGCGTGCGCTCCTGGCGCCCGCGCCGCTGGCCCTGGCCGCCACCTTGCTGCTGGCCGGCCCGGCCGCGCAGGCCCAGGTGCGCCAGATCACCATCAGCGTGCAGAACCTCGCCGCCAGCGACGGCACCGTGGTCGCGCCGCTGAACTTCGGCTTCGGCAGCGGCGCATTCGACGGCTTCAACCTGGGCCAGGTGGCTTCACCCGCCATCCAACGGGCCGCTGAATTGGGGTCGGGTGCGCTGTGGCTGCCCGCCTTCACCGCCGCCGACCCGGGCGCCACCGTGGGCACCATCGGTGGCTCGCCGCTGCTGCCGGGCTTGTCGGCCAGCACCACGGTCAGCGTGGACACCGCCCGCAACGCCTACTTCAGCTATGTGGCGATGGTGGTGCCCAGCAACGATTTCTTCCTGGGCAACGATTCGCCCACCGCCTACCGCATGTTCAATGCCGATGGCAGCCTGGCCATCAGCAGCATCAGCGTGCGCGCCCGCGACCTGTGGGACGCCGGCACCGAGGTGTTCGACCCGACCGCCGCGGCCTTCGTCGGCAATGCCGCCCTGCGCAGCGACCAGCATTCGGTGGTGGCGCACAACTTTGCCGAGTTCGCCGCCTTCAACGGCCTGACCACCGCCGCCGGCTACACCTTCCGCAGCGGGTTTGCGGCCGACACCGAGCTGTACCGCATCAGCTTCGTGGCGGCGCCGGTGCCCGAGCCCGCCAGCCTGGCCTTGATGCTGGCCGGCCTGGGGGCGGTGGGCTGGCTGTCGGCCCGCCGACGCAGCCGCTGAGCGGGGCAGCGGCAGCGGGCGGGCCGTTTTTTTGCGGCCCGCTGTAAGGCGGCGCCTGCGGCCGCGACAGAGCGGGGTGTTCCTTCCCTGCCCGTGCCGGCTTGCCGCACGGCCGCCTGCCATGCCTGTGCTCACCTCGCCGCCGAACCTGCCGCCACGGCGCCTGCTGGTGGTGGAAGACGACCCCGACATCGCCGCCCTGCTGCACCAGCACCTGGCCGGGCTGCCGGCGCAGGTGACGCTGGCGCGCGACGGCCGCCAGGGCCTGGGCCTGGCGATGAGCCGCGGCCCCTGGGACGCGATGGTGCTGGACCTGGGCCTGCCCGGCCTGAACGGCTGGGACCTGTGCCGCGAGATCCGCGCCCAGGCCGGTGACCTGCCCATCCTGATGCTCAGCGCACGGGCGTCGGAGACCGACCGCATCCAGGGCCTGGACCTGGGCGCCGACGACTACGTGACCAAGCCCTTCAGCCTGCAGGAGCTGTCGGCGCGGCTGCGGGCCTTGATGCGCCGCTCAGCGGCCGGGCGCGGCGCCCTCGACCGCGCGGATGGCGCGCCCACCACCGTGGCCGAGGGCGCGCTGCGCATGGACCGCGCACAGCGCCTGGCCTGGCTGCACGGCCGGCCGCTGTCGCTGACGCCCCGTGAGTTCGACCTGCTGTGGCACTTCGCCTGCCACCCGGGCCGGGTGTTCACCCGCGACCAGCTGCTGGACAGCGTGTGGGGCGGCGCTCACGACGGCTACGACCACACCGTCAATGCGCACATCAACCGGCTGCGCGGCAAGCTGGGCGACAGCCGCCGGGACGCCGGCTTCATCCGCACCGTGTGGGGCGTGGGCTACCGCTTCGAGGCACCGTGACCCGCTGGCCGCTGCACCTGCGGCTGGCGCTGGCCATGGGCCTGGTGATGGCCGCTTTGGCGCTGGCGCTACTGGCGGTGGTGCATGCCGGCAACGGCCGGGCTGCCCAAGAGACCACCCAGCGCATGAACCTGGGCCTGGCCGGCTACATCGGCCAGCACCTGCCCGCGCCGCTGCTGGATGACCAGGGCCAGGTGCAGCAGCCGGTGGTGCAACTGCTGGCCAGCCACGTGATGGCCATCAACCCGGCGGTGGAGGTGTACCTGCTGGGGCCTGAGGGCCAGGTGCGCGCGCATGCGCTGGGCGTGCCGGCCGACGACGACCCGCTGGGCCGCCGGGTGGACCTGCGGGCGGTGCACGCGCTGCTGGCGCCGGATGCACCGCCTGCTGCGCTGCCCGTGCTGGGTGACGATCCGCGCCGGCCCGGCCAGCGGGTGCCTGTGTCGGTGGCACGGCTGCCGGCGCCCGACGCGGGCTATCTGTACGTGGTGCTGCAGGGTCAGGCCCAGCGCAGCGTGGCCGCGCAACTGGCGCCTTCGCTGGCCGGGCGTGAACTGGCCGCGGCCTTTGCGCTGGTGGCCCTGGGCGCCGCGGTGCTGGCCTTTGTACTGCTGCATGCGCTCACGCGGCCGCTGCGGCGGCTGGCGAGCCAGGTGCAGGGCATCCGCACCGACGGTGCCGCGGGCCACGCCGCCACCAATGAGGTGGCCTTGCTGGAAGCGGCGGTGGCCGCCCTCACCCGCCGGGTCGATGCCCAGTTCCAGCAGCTGCAGCAGGCCGACCAGCGCCGCCGCGACCTGGTCAGCGGCCTGTCGCACGACCTGCGCACGCCGCTGGCCGGCCTGCGCGGCCAGCTGGAAAGCCTGCTGATCGATGACGCCAGCGGCGAGCCAGACCGCAAGGCACGGCTGCAGGCCGCGCTGCGCCAGAGCGAGCGGCTGCGGCGGTTGATCGACCAGCTGTTTGAACTGGCCCGCCTGGACGACCCGCAGATGCAGCCGCACTGCGAAACCTTCTGCCTGGCCGAGCTGCTGCAGGACGTGGTGCAAGGCCTGCAGCCGGTGGCCCAGGCCCGCGGCGTGGCGCTGACGTTGGCCACCGACAGCCATGGCCCGGCCCCCGTCTGGGCCGACCTGGGGCTGGTGGAACGGCTGCTGCAGAACCTGCTGGACAACGCGCTGCGCTGCACGCCGCCCGGCGGCCAAGTGAGCCTGGGGCTGAAGACCGAAGGCACCCGCCAGCGCGTCAGCGTGGCCGACACCGGTGGCGGCATCGCCCCCGAAGACCTGCCCCGCATCTTCGATCCGCATTGGCGCGGCAGCGGCCCGCAGGCCGGCAGCGCCGGGCTGGGGCTGGCCATCGTGCGCCGCATCGTCGCGCTGCATGGCGGCCAGGTGGCGGTGCAATCGCACCCGGGCCAGGGCACCTGCTTCACCTTCGACCTGGCCGCGCAGGCCTGAGCCATGCGCTTGCGCATGCAGGCAGTCAGTCGTTCAGCGGCGGCGCCGGCGGAAAGTCCACCGGCACCTGCGTGGTGGCATGCAGATAGTTGGTGATGATCTTGTCGCCGATGGTCACGATGGTGTCCACCAGGTTCTCCTGCGTCCAGCCGGCATCGAAGAAGGCCTGCAGCAGCCCGGGGTCGGCCTGGCCGCGGCGGGTGGCGATGTCGTGCACCAACCGGGCCAGCGCATCCAGCCGCGCATCGAAGCTGGCACGCCCGGCGCGGATCTCCAGCAACTGGCCGGGCTGGAAGCCCACCATGCCGCCGATGACGGTGTGCGCCGCCAGGCAGTACTCGCAGTGGTTGACCTGGCTCACCACCAGGTTGACCACCTCGCGCGCCTTGGCTGACAGGCTGCTGCGGGCCTGCTGCAGCGCGAGGTAGCTGGCCAGCGCATGCTCGGACAGCGCCAGCGTGGCATACAGGTTGGGCACCTTGCCCAGGCCCTTTTGCAGTTGGTCGAACAAGGCCTGGTTGGCGGGCGATACCTGGTCGCGGGTGGGCACTTGGAAGGGGGTCATCAGGGGCTCCGAACGGTGGGTTGAGAGCCCTCACTGTGATTGATGCCTGCGCCTGTGACTAGACGCCTGATAGGCCTAATATCCAGTCCATTCAGGCATGAATGAGGCAGATACATGGACAGGCTCACGGCGATGCAGACCTTCGTGCGCGTGGTGGAAAGCGGCAGCTTCACCGCCGTGGCGCGCGAGATGCACAGCACGCAGAGCGCGATCAGCAAGCAGGTGGCCGCGCTGGAGCGGCAGCTGGGCGCACGGCTGCTGAGCCGCAGCACCCGCTCGCTGGCGCTGACCGAAGAAGGCGAGCGCTACTTCGAGCAGGCCCGCCGCCTGGTGGCCGAGATCGCCGAGGCCGAAGCCAGCCTGCGCCAGGGCGAGCAGCAGCTCAGCGGCTGGCTGCGGGTGGCCGCTTCGGTGGGCTTCGGCCGGCTGCGGGTGCTGCCGCTGGTGCAGCAGTTCATGGCGCAGCACCCGGGCGTGCGCATCGACCTGCGGCTGCACGACGGCTTCATCGACCTGGTGGAACACGGCATCGACCTGGCGGTGCGCATCGGCGAGCTGGCCGACAGCAGCCTGGTGGCCCGCCGCGTGGCCACCAGCCAGCGCGCGGTGCTGGCCAGCCGCCGCTACCTGCAGTCGCTGCCACGG
>NZ_CAXFDV010000352.1:0-4534 GCF_964001545.1 uncultured Aquincola sp. | reverse complement strand
GCTGGACGAACCCACCAACCACCTGGACGCCGAATCGGTCGATTGGCTGGAGCAGTTCCTGCAGCGCTTCCCGGGCACCGTGGTGGCCATCACCCACGATCGCTACTTCCTCGACAACGCGGCCGAGTGGATCCTGGAACTGGACCGCGGCCGCGGCATCCCGTACCAGGGGAACTACTCCACCTGGCTGGAGCAGAAGGAAAAGCGCCTGGAACTGGAACAGCGCACCGAAGACGCCCGCACCAAGGCCATGAAGGTGGAACTGGAATGGGTGCGCAAGAACGCCAAGGGCCGCCAGGCCAAGAGCAAGGCGCGCCTGGCCCGCTTCGAAGAGCTGAGCGACGTCGAATACCAGAAGCGCAACGAAACCAACGAGATCTTCATTCCCGTGGCCGAGCGCCTGGGCCATGAGGTCATCGAGTTCACCAACGTCACCAAGAGCTTCGGCGACCGGGTGCTGATCGACGACCTGAGCTTCAAGGTGCCGGCCGGCGCCATCGTCGGCATCATCGGCCCCAACGGCGCGGGCAAATCGACCCTGTTCCGCATGATCGCCGGCCAGGAGCAGCCCGACAGCGGCACTGTGAGCATCGGCCGCACGGTGAAGATGGCCTTCGTCGACCAGAGCCGCGAATCGCTGGAAGGCGACAAGACGGTGTGGGAAGACGTCTCGGGCGGCCTGGACAACATCGTCGTCGGCAAGTTCGTGATGCCCTCGCGGGCCTACATCGGCCGCTTCAACTTCAAGGGCAACGACCAGCAGAAGCTGGTCAAGAACCTGTCGGGCGGTGAGCGTGGCCGCCTGCACCTGGCCAAGACGCTGGCCCAGGGCGGCAACGTGCTGATGCTGGACGAACCGTCGAACGACCTGGACGTGGAAACCCTGCGCGCGCTGGAAGACGCGCTGCTGGAATTCGCCGGCTCGGTGATGGTGATCAGCCACGACCGCTGGTTCCTGGACCGCATCGCCACACACATCCTGGCCGCCGAAGGGGACTCGAAGTGGGTGTTCTTCGACGGCAACTACCAGGAATACGAGGCCGACAAGAAGAAGCGCCTGGGCGAGGAGGGCGCCCGCCCGCACCGCCTGCGTTACAAGGCGCTCAAGTAAGGCGACGCCAGCCCAAAACAAACGGACCCCGCGGGGTCCGTTTTTTTGTGCCGCGGCGCCGCGGCCTCATCCGCCGCGCCGGGGTGTGTGCGCCTCAGCTGGCCACGCGCTTGTGCACGCTCAGCGCCAGCAGGGTGCCGGCCATGCCCGACAGCAGGTACAGGCTCACCGCGCCCAGGCCGTAGTTGGCCGACAGGTACAGCGCCACCAGCGGGGCGGCCGCCGCGCCGAACAGCCAGGCCAGGTCGCCCGACAGCGCCGCACCCAGGTAGCGCAGCCGCGACGGGAAGGCCGAGGACACCGCGCCGGCGGCCTGCGCATAGCTCAGGCCGAAGAGCGCAAAGCCGAGCAGGAAGAACAGGTTCTGGCCGGCGTCGCCACCGTCCAGCATCCAGGGCGTGGCCACGCCGTACAGGCCGATGGCCACCGCCAGCGTGCCCAGCGTGGTGCGGCGGCCGATGCGGTCGGCCAGCCAGCCCGACACCAGCATGCCGCCCACGCCCAGCACCGCGCAGCCCACCTGCAGCCACAGCACGTCGATCAGGTTGCGCGAGGAACTGAGGCTCAGCCACGACAGCGGGAACACCGTCACCAGGTGCACCAGGGCGAAGCTGGACAGCGCGGCAAAGGCGCCCACGGCCAGCGTGCGGCCACCGCCGCCGGCCAGCAGTTCACGCAGGCTGCAGGGCTCCAGCTCGTACTTGCGCAGCGCATCGGCAAAGTCGTTGTCCAGCACCAGCTGCAGGCGGGCGAACAGCGCCACCACGTTGAGCGCAAAGGCCACGAAGAACGGGAAGCGCCAGCCCCAGGCCAGGAAGTCTTCCGGCGTGACGTTGGTCATCAGGTAGGCGAACAGCGTCGCGGCGATGCCGAAGCCCACCGGCGCGCCCAGCTGGCCCATCATCGCGTACCAGCCGCGGCGGTGGGCCGGGGCGTTGATGGCCAGCAGCGAGGGCAGGCCGTCCCAGGCGGCGCCGATGGCCAGGCCTTGCAGCACGCGGCAGGCGGCCAGCGCGGTGATGGCGCCGCCCCAGGCGGCGGTGCCGGGCAGCAGCGCCATGGTGCAGGTGGCGGTGCCAAGGCCGAACATGGCCACCGTGAGCTTCACGCCGCGGCCGTAGCGGCGCTGGATGGCCATGCCGCCCATGGTGCCGATCGGCCGCGCCACGAAGGCCAGCGCAAAGACGGAGAAGGAGGCCAGCAGGGCGTCCAGCCGTTCCAGGTGCGGAAAGAACAGTGCCGGAAATACCAGTACCGACGCCAGGCCATAGACGAAAAAGTCAAAGTACTCGCAGGCTCGGCCCACGAGCACACCGACGGCGATGTCATCAGGGGTGACCGCGCCGTCGTGGTGTGGCGCCGGGGCGTCGCGCCGGGGAGGCATGCTGCCTGGGACGGGATGGGTGAGCGTGGTGTTGTCGGACATCGCGGAGTGCTGTGGCGTTCAATCAGTCTAGGGAAGGCCCGGGGGCCCACCGTTCGGGGCATGCAGTACAGAGCAATCAGCGTGCGCGCGCGAGGGCGGAGGGGGTTGGGACAAAGTGTCCAATCGTTGACAACGATCAAACTAGGTAGATTCCCGCACATTGCCGCCTTGGGGCTCACCCGTCGCCATGTCTGATCCTTCCTTCGTGACACGCCTTCGCCGCCCGGCCGTCGCCGGCGCGTTCGCCGCCGCGTTGCTGTCGCTCGCCGGCTGCAACCACGCCATCGTGATGAACCCGGCCGGCGACATCGCCCGCCAGCAGGCCGACCTCATCATCACCTCCACGGTGCTGATGCTGCTGATCATCGTGCCGGTGATCGTGCTGACGCTGCTGTTCGCCTGGCGCTACCGGGCCCGGCAGGCCGCCAACTCCAGCGCCCGCTATGAGCCCGACTGGGACCACTCCACCAAGCTCGAGCTGCTGATCTGGGGCGCGCCGCTGGTCATCATCATCGCGCTGGGCACCGTCACCTGGATCAGCACCCACCAGCTCGACCCATACCGGCCGCTGTCGCGCCTGGACGAAAGCCGCTCGCTGCCCACCAACGTCAAGACGCTGGAGGTGCAGGTGGTGGCACTCGACTGGAAGTGGCTGTTCGTCTACCCCGAGCAGGGCGTGGCCATGGTCAATGAGCTGGTGCTGCCGGTGGACCGCCCGGTGCGCTTCAAGATCACCTCCTCGACGGTGATGAACTCCTTCTACGTGCCCGCGCTGGCCGGCCAGATCTACGCCATGCCGGGCATGGCTTCCACGCTGCATGCCGTGATCAACAAGGCCGGCACCTGGGAAGGTTTTTCCGCCAACTACAGCGGCGATGGCTTCTCGGGCATGCGCTTTCAGTTCCAGGGCATGCCGCAGGCCGATTTCGACCGCTGGATCGAGAACGCCCGCGGTGGCCAGGGCAAGCTCGACCGCGCCACTTACCTGGAACTGGCCAAGCCGAGCCAGCGTGAGGCGGTGCGCCGCTTCGCCAGCGTCGAGCCCGACCTGTTCGACGCGGTGGTCAACCGCTGCGTGGAGCGCGGCCGCATGTGCATGGCAGACATGATGGCCATCGACGCCACCGGCGGCGGTGGCAAGCAGGGCACCACCGCGGTGGCCCGTGCCAGCTGGCGCGGCGCGCAGACCACCGTCGTGGCGGGCCTGTGCACCCCGTCCGATCCCACCGGCACGGGCGTCACCAGCGTGACCTCCGTCCTTTCCTCCCTCGAACCCGCGGCTGCAGCCGACAAGCTCTGATGTCCGCCATCTATCCCACCGAGAACGATCCGCTGCTGGGGCGCCTGACCCTGGGCGCCCTGCCGCTGCATGAGCCCATCATCCTGGCCACTTTCGCCGGCGTGGCCGTCGGCGGCCTGGTGCTGCTGGCGCTGATGACGCGCTACCGCGTCTGGGGCCCGCTGTGGCGCGACTGGCTCACCAGCATCGACCACAAGAAGATCGGCATCATGTACGTGGTGCTGGGCATCGTGATGCTGCTGCGCGGCTTTGCCGACGCGCTGCTGATGCGGGCCCAGCAGGCGATGGCCTTCGGTGACGCCACCGGCTTCTTGAACGCGCACCACTACGACCAGATCTTCACCGCCCACGGCGTGATCATGATCTTCTTCGTGGCCATGCCGCTGGTCACCGGCTTCATGAACTACGTGGTGCCGCTGCAGATCGGCGCGCGCGACGTCGCCTTCCCGTTCCTGAACAACTTCAGCTTCTGGATGACCGCCGGTGGCGCGGTGCTGATGATGCTGTCGCTGTTCGTCGGCGAATTCGCGCGCACCGGCTGGCTGGCCTATCCGCCGCTGTCGGGCATCCTGGCCGATCCGGGCGTGGGGGTGGACTACTACCTCTGGTCGCTGCAGGTAGCGGGGGTGGGTACCACGCTGTCGGGCATCAACCTGATCGTCACCATCGTCAAGATGCGGGCGCCGGGCATGAGCCT
>NZ_CAXFDV010000351.1:0-9740 GCF_964001545.1 uncultured Aquincola sp. | reverse complement strand
GCCGACGGGCTGGACAGCCTGACCCAGGGCGGCCTGCCCTGGTTCCTGGCGCCGCTGCGGGCGCAGGGCTTTCTGGGTCGGGTGCTGGCGCAGCAATGGGCGCAGCGCGGGCTGGACGCCAACCCCGACCGCTGGTCGCTGGAACAGGTGCTGGCCACCGCGCTGCTGCTGCACGATGCGCCGGGCGCGCTGGTGCTGGGCGAGCCGCCGGCCGGCAACCTGGTGCCGCCGACCACGGGCGCAGCGCCCGACCTGGATGCGCTGGCCGATGAAGTGGCGGCCACGCTGCCCGCCGGATCGTCGGCGGGCGGTGAACAGGCCAAGTTCCTGACGCATGACGAGACGGGCCACCCGCTCATCGTCAAGTTCACACCGCCGCTGGGCACGCCTTTTGGCGATCGCTGGCGCGACCTGCTGCAGGCCGAGGCGCTGGCGCTGCAGGTGCTGGCCGAGTGGGGCGTGCCGGTGGCGGCGGCGCAGGTGGTGCAGACGGCGCGCCGGGCTTACCTGGTGTCGCGCCGATTCGACCGCCTACCCGGCGGCGGCCGCTTGCATGCGGTGCCGCTGGACGCGGTGCATGCGGCCTTCGTGCCCGGTGGCCGGCAGCATTGGGGCGCCACCTGCCGCGAGCTGGAACGCCAGCGGCGGCTGCCGCCCGGGGCCGGCGCGCAGGCCGAGGCGCTGCTGCACTTCGGCCGCCTGATCGGCAACACCGACATGCATTTCGGCAACCTCAGCCTGTGGGTACAGCCTGATGACGTGCCGCGTGGCCGCTTCAGCGGCCTGGCGCCTGTGTACGACATGCTGCCGATGCGCTGGCGGCCCGACATGGCGCAAGGCCTGGTGGACATCGAGCCCTTCGAGCCCGATGCGGTGGCGCTGGGTTCGCCGGCGCGCGAGGTGGCGCTGCAGTTCTGGCAGCGGCTCGCGGCCGTGGCCGAGGTCTCACGCCCGCTGCGCCGCACGGCGCAGTCGATGGCGCTGCGGCTTCAGCGCGGCTGAACCACTTCCAGCAGCCGGTCCAGCCCGCCTACGTTAATGGCCACCATGGCCTGGGCGCGCACCTTGGGCTTGGCGTGGTAGGCCACCGACAAGCCGGCCGCGCCCATCATCGGCAGGTCGTTGGCGCCGTCGCCCACGGCAATCGCCTGGCGCGGCTCGAAGCCGTGCTCGGCGCACAGGGCCAGCAGCGTGCGCTTCTTTTCTTCACCGTCGCAGATGTCGCCCCAGGGCTGGTCGACCAGGCGGCCGGTGAGGTGGCCGTCGACCACCTCCAGCACGTTGCTGCGCGCCCTGTCGATCTGCAGCCGCTCACGCACCCGGTCGGCGAAGAAGGTGAAGCCGCCCGACACCAGCAGCGTCTTCAGGCCCGCCTCGCGGCAGGTGCGCAGCAGCGTCTCGGCACCGGGGTTCAGGCGCAGGCGCTGGTCCAGCACGTCCTGCAGCGCGGTGGCCGGCACGCCGGCCAGCAGGGCGACGCGGCGGCGCAGGCTGTCCTTGAAGTCGGTGATCTCGCCGCGCATCGCGGCTTCGGTGATCGCGGCCACCTCGGCCTTGCGGCCGGCGGCATCGGCGATCTCGTCGATGCACTCGATGTTGATCAGCGTCGAGTCCATGTCGAACGCGATCAGCCGGAAGTCGGCCAGGGCCAGCGGGGGTGTGAAACCCTGGATCACCAGGCCGTCAGCGGTGTTCGGTGCAGTCATTCGGGGGGCCGCGCAAAGCCCCGCAGTTTAAGTGCGCAGCCGAGGGTTCACCCGGCCACCCGGAACCCGCTCATCGCACTCTTGAGCTTGTCCGATTCGCCCTTGAGCGATTGCGCCGCGGCCGAGACCTGTTCCACCAGGGCCGAGTTCTGCTGGGTCACGCCGTCGATCTGCGCCAGCGCATCGTGCACCTGGCCGATGCCCAGGCTTTGCTCATGCCCGGCCTGGCTGATCGCGCTCATCAGGGAAGAGGCATGCGTCACCCGCTCCAGCAACTCGCGCATGGTCTTGCCGGCCTGTTCCACCAGCGTGGAGCCAGCGCCGATCTTCTCGGTGCTGTCGCCGATCAGCGACTTGATCTCGCGCGCCGCCGTGGCGCTGCGCTGGGCCAGGCTGCGCACTTCGCCGGCCACCACCGCAAAGCCGCGGCCTTGTTCACCGGCGCGGGCGGCTTCCACCGCCGCATTCAGCGCCAGGATGTTGGTCTGGAAGGCGATGCCGTCGATCACGCCGATGATGTCGGCGATGCGCGCCGCGCTGGCATTGATCTCGGCCATGCGGCTTTCCACGCCGCGCATCAGCTCTTCCCCGCGGGTGGCCACGCTGCTTGAGTCCATCACCACGCGGTTGGCTTCTTCGGCATTGGCGGCGTTGGTGCGCACGGTGGCGGCCAGTTCGTCCATCGAGCTGGCGGTCTGCTGCACAGCGGAGGCCTGGCTTTCGGTGCGGGCCGACAGGTCGGCATTGCCGTTGGCAATCTCGTCCGACGCCGACTTCACCATCTCCACGCTGCCGCGCACGTCCAGCACCATGGTGCGCAGCTTCTTGCGCATGCTGTTGAGCTCATAGCGCAGCCACGAGATCTCGTCCTTGCCCGGCGATTCGACCTTGGTTTCCAGATCGCCGCCGCCCATGCGGATGACCACCTGCACCGTGTCTTCGACCGAGCTCTTGATGCTGCTGCGGATGAGCCAGGCTGCGACGGTGATCAGGCCGACGCCGGTGGCCGTGGCCATGCCCAGGCTCCAGGCCGCGCCGCCGTGGCCCAGCGCATTGAGCTGCCAGGCCGCCGTGGCGCCGATGCCCGTCATCATGGCGCCGGCAAAGCCGAAACCGATCGTTGTCCGCTTGACCAAGCTGACCTTGCGTACCCACTCCATGTCCATCGTCTCCATCTCAGCCGCGGCCCACGCACCTCCACGGTGGCAGCCGGCTTGTGATGTCATATCGGACGCCGCCAAAAATCGCTGAAGGCAGGTCGGTGTGAAATGATGGCCTGCGGTGCGTGATTAGGTGTCACACCTTAGAAACCAAGGCTTCAAGATGAAGAAAGTGATAGATGTGGGCCTGCCGGCCCTGGCGCAGCCGTTTTCCTGGGCCACCCAGGCGCAAGGCCTGCTGTTCACCGCCCACGGCCCGGCGCGGCCCGACGGCAGCATCGACACCGGCCCCATCGAGGACCAGGCGCGCCTGACCTTCAGCAACCTGCGCCAGGCGGTGCAGGCGGCCGGCGGCACGCTGGCCGACGTGACGCAGGTGCTGATCTACATGACCGACGTGCAGGACATGAAGGCCATCGACGCGGTATACCGCGAGTTCTTCGAGGCGCCGTACCCTAACCGTTCCAGCATGGGCGTCAACGGGCTGGTGGTGCCGGGCATGAAGATCGAGATCGTGGCTTACGCCTACCTGGGACCCGCCTGACGTCGACGGTCAGCCTTCCTTCGGCTGCCCCAACGACCGCAGCACGTCGCGGATCAGCTGCACCCGGTCCTTGACCTCGGGCATGTCGCGTTCGATGCGCAGCTTGTCGTTGCCGGCCAGCTTGATGTGGCGGTTCTTCTGCACCAGCTCGATGATCTTCATCGCGTCCACCGGCGGGTTGGGGCGGAAGCTCAGCACCATCAGGCGCGGCGCCGCGTCGATCTTGCTCACGCCATAAGGCTTGGCCAGCACCCGCAGGCGGTGGGTGTCGAACAGCGTCTGACCCTGCGGCGGCAGCTTGCCGAAGCGGTCGGTGATCTCTTCCAGCAGTGTGTCGATCTGCGCCGGCGTGCTGGCGGTGGCCAGGCGCTTGTACAGGTTCAGCCGCGTGTGCACGTCGCCGCAGTAGCTGTCGGGCAGCAGCGCGGGCGCATGCAGGTTGATCTCGGTGGCCGCGCCGAACACGCCGCCCAGCGGGCTCAGCAGGTCGGGCTCCTTGCCGCTCTTGAGCGAGCGCACCGCCTCGCTCAGCATGTCGTTGTAGAGCTGGAAGCCCACCTCCATCATGTTGCCGCTCTGGTTGTCGCCCAGCACCTCGCCGGCGCCGCGGATCTCCAGGTCGTGCATCGCCAGGTAAAAGCCCGAGCCCAGCTCTTCCATCTGCTGGATCGCTTCCAGCCGCTGCGCGGCCTGCTTGGTCAGCGTCTCGATGTCGGGCACCAGCAGGTAGGCATAAGCCTGGTGGTGGCTGCGGCCCACGCGGCCGCGCAGCTGGTGCAGCTGGGCCAGGCCGAACTTGTCGGCCCGACTCATGATGATGGTGTTGGCCGAGGGCACGTCGATGCCGGTCTCGATGATGGTGGAGCACAGCAGCACGTTGAAGCGCTGGGCCACGAAGTCGCGCATCACCCGTTCCAGCTCACGCTCGGGCATCTGGCCGTGGGCGATGCCGATGCGCGCTTCGGGCAGCAGCTCTTCGAGCTTCTGGCGCCGGTTCTCGATGGTGTCCACCTCGTTGTGCAGGAAGTACACCTGGCCGCCACGCTTGAGTTCACGCAGCACCGCTTCGCGGATGACGCCGCTGGTCTCGGACCGCACGAAGGTCTTGATGGCCAGCCGGCGCTGCGGCGCGGTGGCGATGACGCTGAGGTCGCGCAGGCCTTCCAGCGCCATGCCCAGCGTGCGCGGAATGGGCGTGGCGGTGAGGGTGAGCACGTCCACCTCGGCCCGCATGGCCTTGATGGCTTCCTTGTGGCGCACGCCGAAGCGGTGTTCCTCGTCGATGATCAGCAGCCCCAGCCGCTTGAACTTGACGCTCTGGCTCAGCAGCTTGTGGGTGCCCACCACGATGTCGATGGTGCCGGCCTCGATGCCTTCCAGCGCGGCATTGATCTCCTTGGTCGAGCGAAAGCGCGACAACTCGGCCACCTTCACCGGCCACTTGCCGAAGCGGTCGGCGATGTTCTGGAAGTGCTGCTCGGCCAGCAGCGTGGTGGGCGCCAGCAGCGCCACCTGCTTGCCGCCCAGCACCGCCACGAAGGCCGCGCGCAGCGCCACCTCGGTCTTGCCGAAGCCCACGTCGCCGCACACCAGCCGGTCCATCGGCCGCGGGCTCACCATGTCCTGGATCACCGCATGGATGGCGGCGCGCTGGTCGGGCGTTTCCTCGAAGCCGAAGCTGGCCGCAAAGGCCTCGTAGTCGTGCGGCGAGAAGCGGAAGGCATAACCCTCGCGCGCGGCGCGGCGGGCATACAGGTTCAGCAGTTCGGCCGCGGTGTCGCGCACCTGCTCGGCCGCCTTGCGCTTGGCCTTGTCCCATTGCGGCGAGCCCAGCTTGTGCAGCGGCGCTTCATCGGCGCTGACGCCGGTGTAGCGGCTGATCAGGTGCAGCTGCGCCACCGGCACGTACAGCGTGGCCTTGTCGGCGTATTCCAGGTGCAGGAACTCGCTGGCCCCATCGCCCAGGTCGATGTTGAGCAGGCCCACATAGCGGCCGATGCCGTGGTTCACATGCACCACCGGGTCGCCCACCTTCAGCTCCGACAGGTCCTTGATCAGCGCATCGACGTTGCTGACCTGTTCCTGCTTGCGCCGCCGGCGTGAGCTGGGCGCGGTGGAGAAGAGTTCGGTCTCGGTCAGGAACTGGATCGAGGTGTCGGGCGTATGCCAGTGAAAGCCCTGGGCCAGCGGCGCGGCGGCAATGGCCACCTTCTCGTCGCCAGCCTCGAACTCGGCCAGGCTGGCCACGCTGGGCACGTCGATGCGGTGGTCGCGCAGCAGCTCCAGCAGGCTTTCGCGGCGGCCGTCGCTTTCGGCCACCAGCAGCACACGGGCCGGCGTGTTCTTCAGGTGCGCTTCCAGGCCGGCCAGCGGTTCGGTGGCGCCGCGGTCCACGCTCACGTCGGGCAGCGGGCGTGCCCAGTCCGAAGGCTCCACGCCGCGCAGCGACAGCGTGGCATGCGCATGGGTGAGGCCGAAGAAGTCTTCGGGTTTCAGGAACAGCTGCTCGGGCGGCAGGATGGGCCGCTCGGGGTCGTGCTGCAGGAAGCGGTGGCGGTCGCGGGTGTCGGTCCAGAAGCGGGCGATGGATTCGTCCACCGTGCCGTGCAGCACCACCGCCGCCTGCTCGCCGAAGTAGTCGAACATCGTCGCCGTCTCGTCGAAGAACAGCGGCAGGTAGTACTCGATGCCGGCAGTGGCGATGCCGGCCGCGATGTCCTTGTAGATGCGCGACTTGGTGGGGTCGCCGTCCAGCTTCTCGCGCCAGCGGGCGCGGAAGGCGGTGCGGGCGGCCTCGTCCATCGGAAACTCGCGGCCGGGCAGCAGCCGCACCTCGGGCACCGGGTACAGGCTGCGCTGCGAGTCGGGGTCGAAGGTGCGGATCGAGTCCACCTCGTCGTCGAACAGGTCGACGCGGTAAGGCACCGGCGAGCCCATCGGAAACAGGTCGATCAGCCCGCCGCGCACCGCGTATTCACCCGGCGACACCACCTGGCTCACATGCTGGTAGCCGGCCAGCGTCAGCTGCGATTTGAGGCGCGCTTCGTCCAGCCGCGTCTTCTGCTTGAAGTGGAAGGTGGTGCCCGCCAGAAAGCTGGGCGGCGCCAGCCGGGTGAGGGCGGTGGTGGCGGGCAGCAGCACCACGTCCACGTCGCGCTCGGTGGCCTGGTTACCGGTCTGCGTGTGGCTCCACAGCCGCCACAGCGTGGCCAGCCGCTCCGAGATCAGGTCCTGGTGAGGGCTGAAGGTGTCGTAGGGCAGTGTTTCCCAGTCGGGGAACACGGCCACGCGGATGCCGGGCGCAAAGAAGGGCAGCTCATCGGCCAGCCGCTGGGTGTCCGACGGCTCGGCCGTGACGATGGCCAGCAACCGGCCTTCGGCGGCACGGGCCTGGGCCAGGCGTGCCAGCAGCAGCGCATCGGCGGAACCGGGGGGGCGGGGAAGGGTGAAGCGCTTGCCGGGCGCGATGGAAGGCAGGGGAACGGACGGCGAAGCCATTGCGAATTCTAGAATCCGGCCGATGACCCAGCCCGCCGAGCGGATGCCCCGCTGCTACGCCCTTGTTCCTTGCGCCGGCATCGGCGCACGCTCGGGGGCCGACGGGCCCAAGCAGTACGTGCCGTTGGCGGGCCATGCCATGGTGGCCCACACGCTGGCCGCGCTGGCCGCCGTGCCACGGCTGGCGGCCACGCTGGTGGTGCTGTCGACAGACGATGCGGCCTTTGAAGCCGCGGTGCCCGGCTATGGATCGCAGGAGGCCACCCAATGGCTGGCCCGCTGCGGCGGCAGCAGCCGCGCGGCCACCGTGGCCAACGGCCTGCAGGTGCTGGCGGCGCGCGGCGCGCAGCCCGACGACTGGGTGCTGGTGCACGACGCCGCCCGCTGCCTGGTGCATCCGGCCTGGATCGACCGCCTGATCGACGCCTGCCTGCCCGACGAGGTGGGCGGCCTGCTGGCCCTGCCGGTGGCCGACACGCTGAAGCAGGCCGATGCGCAAGGCCGCGTGGCCGCCACCATCGACCGCAGCGCCAAGTGGGCCGCGCAAACGCCGCAGATGTTCCGCCTGGGCCTGTTGCAGCGCGCGCTGGCCGCCATCGGCGACGCACCCACCGACGAAGCCGGCGCCATCGAGGCGCTGGGCCTGCAGCCGCGCCTGGTGGTGGGTGATGCCGCCAACTTCAAGGTCACCTGGCCCGGCGATTTCGCGCTGGCCGAACGCCTGATCACCACTGAACGGAGGAACGCATGACGATTGAAACCGAAGCCGACATCGACGGCCTGCGCCGCGCCGGCACGCTGGTGAGCGACGTGCTGCATGCGATGCTGGACGCGCTGGAGCCCGGCATGCGCACCGACGAGCTGGACGCCATCGGCCAGCGCATGCTGGCGGCCGCGGGCGCGCGGTCGGCCCCGCAGCTCACCTATGGCTTTCCCGGCGCCACCTGCATCAGCATCAACGAAGAGGCCGCCCACGGCGTGCCGGGCGCGCGCCGCATCGGCAAGGGCGACGTGGTCAACATCGACGTGTCGGCCGAGCTGGACGGCTACTTCGCCGACACCGGCGGCACCCGCGTGGTGCCGCCCACCACGCCGGTGAAAACGCGGCTGTGCTGGGCCGCCCGCCATGCGCTCGACGAAGCGCTGGGCCAGGCCCGCGCCGGCCGGCCGGTGGCCGCCATCGGCCGCAGCATCGAGCGCGTGGCGCGGCAGACGGGCTTTCGCATCCTGCGCAACCTGGGCAGCCACGGCGTGGGCCGCGCGCTGCATGAGGCGCCCGAGTTCATCCCCGGCTTTGCCGACCCCAGCGAAAAGCGGGTGCTGCAAGCCGGCATGGTGATCACCATCGAGCCGTTTCTTTCCACCCGCGCCCGCATGGCCGAAGACACCGGCGACGGCTGGACGCTGTCGGGTGGGCCGGGCAACCTCTCGGCCCAGTTCGAGCACACGCTGATCGTCACCCACGGCGCGCCCATCGTGTTGACGAGGCACTGAGCCAGCCGCGTCGCGCCACTTCCCAGGAGACCTCGGCATGACCACCGTCACCCTGCACGACCGTGATGCCGTGCACCTGGCCTGCTTGCGCTACGTCGGGCCCTACGGCCCGGGCGTCGGCCGGTTCTGGCGCGACACCATGGCGCCCTGGCTGGCCCAGCACGGGCTGATGGACGCCCCCTGCTACGGCATCGGCTACGACGACCCCAGCATCACCGACCCGCACGAATGCCGTTACGACGCGGCGGTGCAGGTGCCGGCGGGCTTTGTGCCCACCGGCGGCGCGATGCTGCTGACGCTGCTGGCCGGCCGCTATGCCGAGATGCCGTTCAGCGGCACGCCGATGGGCATCGGCGATGCCTGGACGTGGCTGCTGCGCGACTGGCTGCCGGGCAGCGGCCTGAAGCTGGCGCAGGTGCCGTGCTTCGAGCGTTACCCGCCGATGAACGGCCGGTCGTCCGGCGAAGGCTTCGAGTGCCAGCTGTGCGTGGGTGTGGAGGCGTAGCCACAATGGCGGCCCCGCGTGACCCACAGGACGCTTGAACATGACGACTCCGACGATCCCCGCCTTGCGCATCGGCGAAGGCTGGGACACCCATCAACTGGTCACCGGCCGGCCGCTGATCCTGGGCGGTGTGACCATCCCGCATAGCCATGGGCTGCTGGGTCATTCCGATGCCGATGCGCTGCTGCATGCCATCACCGACGCGCTCTTCGGTGCCGCCGCGCTGGGCGACATCGGTCGCCACTTCCCGGACACCGACCCGGCCTTCAAGGGCGCCGATTCGGTGGCGCTGCTGGTCGAGGCCGTGCGCCGCGTGCGCGCCGCCGGCTGGGAGCCGGTGAACGTGGACACCACCATCGTGGCCCAGGCCCCGAAGATGGCGCCGCACATCCCCGCGATGCGCGAGCGCGTGGCCGCGTCGCTGGGCATCCCGGTCGAGCGGGTCAACGTCAAGGCCAAGACCGCCGAGAAGATGGGCCCGGTGGGCGAGGGCCGCGCGATCGAGGCGCGGGCGGTGGTGCTGCTCGTAGGCCGCTAACCGTGGCCAGCGCCGGGCCGCTCCGAAGGCGGCCGCGGCAACCCGCTCGGTGGGTGGGCCCATGTACCCATGGGACCGGGTGCTCCATCTACGGTGCCCGCTTCAACCGCACATGCGCCACAAAGCCGCCGTCGGCGGCGTTGGCCAGCTCCAGGCTGCCGCCCATGCGCTGGAGCGACTTGTCGACGATGGCCAGGCCCAGGCCGGCGCCGGTGGCGGCGGTGCGGGCGGTGTCGCCGCGGTAGAAGGGCGTGGTCAGTTCGGCCAGCTTCTCGGGTGCCACGCCGCGACCATG
>NZ_CAXFDV010000350.1:0-8524 GCF_964001545.1 uncultured Aquincola sp. | reverse complement strand
TCATCGGCTGGTTCCAGGGGCGCATGGAATTCGGTCCGCGGGCGCTGGGCGCGCGGTCCATCATCGCCTCGCCGCTGCATGCGCAGATGCAGGCGCGCATCAATGAACTCAAGGACCGCGAAGACTTCCGGCCGGTGGCGCCGGCGGTGCCGCAGGAACACCTGGCCAACTGGTTCACGCCGGGCGAGGCCAACCGCGGCCAGGCGCCCTTCATGCTGTTCATCTACGACGTGCTGCCCGAGCAGGCCAAGCGCATTCCGGCGGCCTGCCACAGCGACCTCACGGCCCGCGTGCAGACCGTGAGCGCCGAGACGCAGCCGGCCTTCCACCAGCTGCTCACGGCCTTTGGCGAGCTGACGGGTGTGCCGGTGCTGATCAACACCTCGTTCAACGTGCGCGGCGAGCCGGTGGTGTGCACGCCGCGCGATGCCATCCATGCCTGGGCCAGCACGCCGGTGGATGCGCTGGTGCTGGGTCCCTTCGTGCTGGAAAAACGCCGGGCCTGAGGTGGTGCCCCCGAAGCTCGCTGCGCTCGCGTCCCCCCGAGGGGGATCTCAGTCCCTTGGGGCGGCCCGGCGGGACTGAGGCCTTTCAGAGCGGGCGCCGGGGCACCACGCCCTCGGGGCCTGAGCTGGGGCTGCGCATCACGTCGTCCGCGGCGCCCGGGTCTTCTTCGCCGGCGGCCGATTCGCCTTCGATGGACTGCTCCGGCGTCGCATGCGCCTCGCGCTGCGCCCGCTGGGCCTTGATCAGTTCGGCGTCCGGGTCTTCGGGCGCCACATCGGCCGGCAGCTGCTGGTCGGGCAGGGCGGATTGCACATGCGCGCGCTGCGGCGGCGGCACGTAGTCGCCGTAGTTGCTGCCGGCCGCCGTGCGGGCGCCACCGTCCTTCGTGGCCACGCGGGGTTCGTCTTTCTGGCTGTCGAGCGGGTGCGTCATGGGCGGCTCCTTGGCGGGGTTGATGCAGCCCTGCGGCAACCGCTGTTCCCGGCGGCGCCCGGGTTGCGGCAATTCAGGCGGCAGCGGCGCCGCACACATCCGGTCACCACCGCACGGGGCCAGCCATCACCGCCGGTGATGAAGGCCGGCACCTGCGCCGCAGCCGGCGCGGAACACCGCTTGCCCAACGCCCGCATCGGACATCACCACCAGAAAGCCAAGACCATGGTGCCAAACCGCCTGCGCATCGGCCTCATCAGCGAACACGCCTCACCGCTGGCCCACGCCGGCAGCGTCGACGCCGGGGGCCAGAACATCTACGTCTCGCAGGTGGCGCGCGCGCTGGCTGCGATGGGCCACCAGGTCGACGTGCTCACCCGCCGCGACGACCCCACGCTGCCGGCCGTGGTCGATGTGCGGCCGGGCATGCGCGTGGTCCATATAGATGCCGGACCGCCCGAATTCGTTCCCAAGGAAGAGCTGCTCCCGCACATGCCGGCCTTCACCCGCGCCTCGCGCCACCTGATGCAGCGCAGCGTGGGCTACGACCTCATCCACGCCAACTTCTTCATGTCGGGCTGGGTGGGGCTGGCGCTGCGCAACATCTTCGAAGTGCCGCTGGTGATGACCTTCCATGCGCTGGGCCTGGTGCGGCGCGAGCATCAGGGCAGCGCCGACACCTTCCCGGAAGCGCGCATCGACATCGAGCGGCGCATCGTGCAGGGCGCCGACCGCGTGATCGCCGAATGCCCGCAAGACCGTGAAGACCTGCTGCGCCTCTATGGCGCGCGCGACGAGAGCATCCGCACCGTGCCCTGCGGCGTCGACCTGGCCACCTTCGGCCCGCGCGACCGGGCGCAGGCGCGCCGCCGGCTAGGCCTGCGCGACGATGAATTCGTGGTGCTGCAGCTGGGCCGGCTGGTGCCGCGCAAGGGCATCGACAACGTGATCCGCGCGGTGGGCCTGATGGACGGCTCGCTCAAGCCGCGGCTGCTGGTGGTGGGCGGTGAATCGGTGGAGCCCGACGAGCGCCGCACGCCCGAGATCGCACGCCTGCGGGCACTGGCCCGCAGCTGCGGCGTGGCAGACCGCGTGACCTTCACCGGCCGCCGCGACGTCGCCGAGCTGCCCGAGTTCTATGCCGCGGCCGACGTGTTCGTCACCACCCCGGCGTACGAGCCCTTCGGCATCACGCCGCTGGAAGCCATGGCCTGCGGCACGCCGGTGGTCGGCAGCGCGGTGGGCGGCATCCAGTACAGCGTGGTCGATGGCGTCACCGGCTACCTGGTGCCGCCCAAGGACCCGGCCGCGCTGGCCGAGAAGCTGGCCTGGCTGCAGGCCAACCCGGCATTGCGGCTGGCCCTGGGGCGCGCCGGCATGGCCCGCGTGCGCTCGCACTTCACCTGGGACCGCGTGGCCGGCGAGCTGGCCACGGTGTACCAGGAAGTGGTGGCTGCCGAAGCCGCGCTGCTGCCGCGCAGCGCCGCCTTGCACCGCCCCGCGCACACCCGCCCGGCCAGCAGCGGCAAGCCGGTGCAGCAGGCGCTGGTGATGGCGGCTGCGCCGCGCGGGGTGGGGGCATGAGGTCGCGCGCCATCTTTCTGGACAAGGACGGCACGCTGGTCGAAGACGTGCCTTACAACGTCGACCCGGCGCTGCTGCGCTTCACGCCCCATGCGCTGCCGGCACTGCAGCGGCTGCAGCAGGCGGGCTACCGGCTGGTCATCGTCAGCAACCAGTCGGGCCTGGCCACGGGCCGCTTCACCAGCGCGCAGTTCAGCGTGCTGCGCACCGCGCTGCTGGACAAGCTGCGCGACGAAGGCGGCATCGAGGTCACGGGCTTCTACGTGTGCCCGCATGCCCCCGCCAGCGCCGATGGCCAGGGCTGCGACTGCCGCAAGCCGCAGCCCGGCATGCTGACCCTGGCCGCGCAGGCCCATGGGCTGGACCTGCAGCGCAGCTGGATGGTGGGCGACATCCTGGACGACGTGGAAGCCGGCCACCGCGCGGGCTGCCGCAGCGTGCTGCTGGACCGTGGCGGCGAAAACGAATGGAAGCGCTCCGACCTGCGCGTGCCCGAGCATGTGTGCACCGACCTGGGCGAGGCGGCCGAGGTCATCCTGCAGGCCGATGCCGTGGCCCAGCCCGGCACGCGCGCCCGGCAAGCGGCATGACGGCCGAGCTGCGGGCCACCGCCTTGTCGCCCGCCTGGGCCGGCGTGCGCCGCCTGCTGGCCGTGCGGCTGGACAACCTGGGCGACGTGCTGATGACCACGCCCGCGCTGGCGGCGCTGCGCCAGGCCTGGCCGGGCGCGCACCTCACGCTGCTGGCCTCGCCGGCCGGTGCTGCGCTGCAGCCCCACCTGGCCGACGTGGACGAGGTCATGACCTTCGAGGCGCCCTGGGTGCAATCGGCCTGCAGCGCCGAACAGGCCGGCCCTGCCGTGCAAGCCCTGGTGCAGCGGCTGGCGCAAGCGCGGTTCGATGCGGTGGTCATCTTCACCGTGTGCACGCAAAGCGCGCTGCCCATGGCCCTGGTGGCGCTGCAGGCCGGCATTCCGCTGCGGCTGGCGCATGGCCGCGAGAACCCCTACCACCTGCTGACCGACTGGGTGCGTGACGCCGAAATGCGCGGCGAAGGCATGCGCCATGAGGTGCAGCGCCAGCTCGAGCTGCTGGCCGCCATCGGCGTGCGACCGCCGGCCGACGATGGCCTGCGCCTGGCGTTGCGGGCGGCCGATCAGGCCGCGTTGAAGCACAAGCTGGCGCAGGCCGGCATGGACCCGGCGGCGCCTTACTTCGTGGTGCACCCGGGGGCCTCGGCCCCGTCGCGCCGCTGGCCCGCCGAGCGCTTTGCCCAGGCCGCGCAGGCCGTGGCCCGCGCCGGTGGCGGCCACGCGGTGGTGGTGGGCGGCACGGCCGAAGCGGCGCTGGTGCAGGCCGCGCTGCCGGCCGGCGTGCCGGCCACCGCGCTGGTGGGCGGCTTGTCGCTGGGCGAGCTGGCCGCCTTGATCGCCGGTGCCACCGTCACCCTGTGCAACAACAGCGGCCCGGCCCACATCGCCGCGGCGCTGCGTGCGCCGGTGGTGGTGCTGTATGCCTTGACCAACCCGCAGCACACGCCCTGGCGCACCAGCGCGCGGGTGCTGAGCCACGACGTGCCCTGCCGCAACTGCCTGCGCAGCGTGTGCCCGATGGGCCACCACGCCTGCCTGCTGGGCGTGCCCGCAGAAGCAGCGGCCGACGCGGCGCTGCAGGTGATGCGACCTGCGATGGAGACCGCATGACGACAGCCGAGCCGGGGCAGCGCCCCGAGATCGCGGTGGTGATGGCCACCTACCGCCGGCCCGAGCTGCTGCGCCGCTGCCTGGAGGCGGTGGTGCGGCAAAGCCTGGCCGGCGACCGCTACGAGGTGCTGGTGGTGGACGACGGCCCCGACGACGACACCCGCCGCGTGGTGGCCGAGTTCGATGCCGCCACCGGCGGCGCACCCGCGGTGCGCTACCTGCGCAACATGGGCAAGGGCCCGGCCACCGCCCGCAACGTGGGCTGGCGGGCCAGCGCCGCGCCGCTGATCGCCTTCACCGACGACGACACCGTGCCCGACCGCGACTGGCTGAGCGAAGGCCTGGCCGCGATGGCCCGTGGCGCGGCTGCCGCCAGCGGCCGGGTGCAGGTGCCGGTGCAAGGCGCGCCCACCGACCATGCGCGCATGACGCAGGGGCTGGAAACGGCCGAGTTCGTCACCGCCAATGCCTTCGTGCGGCGCGACATCCTGCAGCGCGTGGGCGGCTTCGACGAGCGCTTCAAGCGCGCCTGGCGCGAAGACTCCGACCTGCACTTCGCCATCCTGACGCTGGGGGCCGAGGTCATCCGCGCCGAGCGGGCGGTGGTGCTGCACCCGGTGCGGCCGGCGCCCTGGGGCATCTCGCTGGGGCAGCAGAAGAACGTGGTGTTCGACGGGCTGCTCTACAAGAAGCACCGCGAGCTCTTCCGGCGCAAGGTGCGCACGCAGCCGCCCTGGCTGTACGTGGGCATCGTGGGGCTGACCGGGGCGGCACTGTTGGCCCTGGCCGCCGGCGCGCCGCGGGCCGCCGGCTGGTGCGCGGCCGGTGCGCTGCTGGGCATCGGCCGCTTTGCCTGGCAGCGGCTGCGCGGCTCTTCGCACGAGCCGGCCCATGTGTGGGAAATGCTGTGCACCTCGGCCGCCATCCCCTTCCTGGCGCTGTGGTGGCGCGTGGTGGGGGCCTGGCGCTTCAAGGTGATCTACCCATGACGGCAGGCCTTGACCTGCCGGCCGCACCACGGCGCATCGGCGTGTTCCGCGCCTTGATGCTGGGCGACATGCTGTGTGCGGTGCCGGTGCTGCGCGCCCTGGCGGCCCGCTGGCCGCAGGCCGAGCTGGTGCTCATCGGCCTGCCTTGGGCCCGTGAATGGGCGCAGCGGCTGCCGATGGTGCACCGCTTCATCGAGTTTCCGGGCTGGCCCGGCCTGCCCGAGCGTGAGCCCGACCTGGCCGCCTTGCCCGGCTGGCTGCAGGCCATGCAGGCCGAGCGCTTCGACCTGCTGCTGCAGCTGCAGGGCAGCGGCAGCGTGGTGAACCACCTGCTGGCGGTGTGTGCGCCGCAGCGCCTGGCCGGCTTTGCCGAGCCCGATGACCTGGCGCCCGAGCCGGCGCTCTTCACCCGCTGGCCGCGGCAAGGCCATGAGATCGAGCGGCTGCTGCACCTGACCGACCACCTGGGCCTGCCGCGCCAGGGCACCGGCATGCTGCTGCCGCTGACCGCGGACGACCAGGCCCGTGCCGCCGCGCTGCTGCCGCCGGGTGACGGGCCGTATGCCTGCGTGCACGCCGGCGCCCGCTTCACCTCGCGCCGCTGGCCGGCCGAGCGTTTTGCTGCGGTGGCCGACCAGCTGGCGCGGCAGGGCCTGCGCATCGTGCTCACCGGCAGCGAGGCTGAACGGCCGCTGGTGCAACGCGTGCAGCAGGCGATGCAGCAGCCGGCCATCGATTTGGTGGGCCGCACCGACTTCTGGTCGCTGGCCGCGCTGGTGCAGGGCGCCCGTCTGCTGCTGAGCAACGACACCGGCGTCTCGCACGTCGCGGCCGCGGTGGGCACGCCCAGCGTGGTGGTGAGCTCGGGCAGCGACGTGGCGCGCTGGGCGCCGCTGGACACCGCCCGCCACACGGTGCTGTGGGCCGACACGCCCTGCCGGCCCTGCGGCCATGAGCACTGCCCTTATCAACACGAATGTGCGCTGGCCGTCGGCGTGGACGAGGTGGCCGCGGTGGCCCTTCGCCTGGCGACGGCTGGCGCGCCGGCGGCATCCGCTGCCGTTTCGGCCGAGGAGGCCACCGCATGAACCCACCCACCCCGAACCGTCGCCTGCGCGTGCTCACCTGGCATGTGCATGGCAACTACCTGTACTACCTGACGCAGGCGCCGCACGACTTCTACCTGGCCACGCTGCCCGGCCACCCGTCGGGCCACGTCGGCAAGGTGGGCGTGCTGCCCTGGGGCGACAACGTGCACGAGGTGCCGGCCGATGCGCTGGACACGCATCACTTCGACTGCGTGCTGTACCAGCACGAGCGCCACTGGCACGACGACCGCATGAGCCGACTCTCGCCCCGGCTGCGTGCGCTGCCCACGCTGTTCGTGGAGCATGACCCGCCGCAGGGTCACCCCACCGACACCCGCCACCCGGCCGCCGGCAGCGGCGCGCAGCTGGTGCACGTCACGCCCTTCAATGCGCTGATGTGGGACAACGCCGATGCGCCGGTGCACATCATCGACCACGGGGTGCTGATACCGCCCGGCGTGCGCTACAGCGGCGAGCGGCCCGAAGGCATCTTCGTCGTCAACCACCTGCAGCAGCGCGGCCGCCGGCTGGGCGCCGACGTGTTCGAGCAGGTGCGCCAGCAGGTGCCGCTGCAGCTGGTGGGCATGGACAGCCTGCGCATGGGTGGCCTGGGCGAGGTGGGCAACCTGGACCTGGCGGCCGCCATGGCGCAGTACCGCTTCTTCTTCAACCCCATCCGCTACACCAGCCTGGGGCTGGCCATCATCGAAGCCATGATGGTGGGCCTGCCCATCATCGGCCTGGCCACCACCGAGCTGAGCACCGTCATCCGCAATGGCGAGAACGGCTGGATCGACACCCGCATCGACAAACTGGTGGAGGTGATGAACATGCTGGTGCATGAGCCCGAAGTGGCGCGGCAGTGGGGCGAGGCTGCCCGCCAGACCGCGATGCAACGCTTCAACATCCAGCGCTTTGCGGCCGACTGGGACCGGGTGCTGACGCAGGTGGCCGGGGGTGCGCCATGAGCGCCCCGCCGCGCCCGCTGCATGCCAAGCGCGTGGTCGTCACCGGCGGCGCGGGCTTCATCGGATCGCACCTGTGCCGCCGGCTGCTGGAGGCCGGCGCCGAGGTGCTGTGCGTGGACAACTTCTACACCGGCTCGCGCGCGCTGATCGCGCCGCTGCTGGGCCATGCCCGCTTCGAGCTGCTGCGCCACGACGTCACCTTTCCGCTGTACGTGGAATGCGACGAGATCTACAACCTGGCCTGCCCCGCCTCGCCGGTGCACTACCAGCTGGACCCGGTGCAGACCACCAAGACCAGCGTGCACGGCGCCATCAACATGCTGGGCCTGGCCAAGCGGCTGAAGGCGCGCATCCTGCAGGCCAGCACCAGCGAGGTGTATGGCGACCCGCTGGTGCATCCGCAGAAGGAAGACTACTGGGGCCATGTGAACCCCATCGGCCCGCGCAGCTGCTACGACGAAGGCAAGCGCTGCGCCGAGACGCTGTTCATGGACTACCGCCGCCAGCACCGGCTGCGGGTGAAGGTGGCGCGCATCTTCAACACCTACGGGCCGCACATGCACCCGGGCGACGGCCGCGTGGTCAGCAACTTCATCGTGCAGGCGCTGACGGGCCAGCCCATCACGCTGTACGGCGACGGCCTGCAGACCCGCAGCTTCTGCCACGTGAGCGACACGGTGGACGGCCTGATGCGGCTGATGGACACCCGCGACGACTTCGCCGGCCCGGTGAACATCGGCAACCCGGTGGAGCGCAGCATGCTGGACATCGCCCGCCTGGTGCTGGAACTCACCGGCTCACGCTCACCGCTGGTCTTCGAGCCCCTGCCCCAGGACGGCCCCCGCCAGCGCTGCCCCGACATCAGCCTGGCCCGCGAGGAGCTGGGCTGGCAGCCCACGGTGGAGCTGCGCACCGGCCTGCTGGACACCATCGCCTGGTTCGACAAGTGCCTGGCCGGCGGGCCGGAAGATGGGAGGATGTGAGCGCAGGCCATCGTTGAGCGCCCGTCACGATTGCTGATGCCGGCGTCGCTCAGAATGCGACGCATGACGATGATCTCGTTCAGCAATAGCGACTGGCGCTTCAACCTGCGCGCCGCTGCCGTGGTCCGCCATGCTGACTTCGTGCTGCTGCACCGGCTGGCCGGCGATGCCTTCTGGGCCTTGCCGGGCGGTCGTGTCGAGATGGGCGAAACGGCCGAGGCCGCCGTCCGGCGTGAGATGCGCGAAGAGTTGGGAACGGATGTGGACGTGT
>NZ_CAXFDV010000349.1:0-4723 GCF_964001545.1 uncultured Aquincola sp. | reverse complement strand
GGCGGCCGGCCGCCCGGCGACTTCATGGACACCGCGGACGGCCGGGCACTGGTGACCAGCCTGGTCGAGCAGATGCAGAGCGGGGCCTACGCTTGAGCGTGACCACGGCGTTCTGGCGCATTGCCGCCGACACGCCGTCGTACGAAGCGACCGACCTTTCCGGCAAAGGGGCCGAAACGTCCGGCGGGCGCTGGAACCGCCGCGGCACCCCCCTGCTGTATGCCTCGGGCAGCCGGGCGCTGGCCTGCCTGGAAACGCTGGTGCACCTGGGCAACAGCCTGCCGCTGAACCGTTACCTGGTGGAGCTGATGGTGCCTGCGGCAGCGCTGCAGGCGGCCGTCACCTTCGACGCGCAGGCCCACGTGGGCTGGGATGCAGAGCCGGCCGGCAGGGTGTCGCTCGACTGGGGCACCGCCTGGGCCACCAGCCGGCGCAGCCTGCTGGCCTGGGTGCCTTCGGTGGTGGTGCCGGAAGAATGGAACCTGCTGATCAACCCCTTGCACCCCGAGATGGCCAACCTGGCCGCGGCCAAAACACGCAAGTGGCTGTACGACCCGCGCCTGGCTGGCGCAGCCTGACTAAGCGCCCACCACCCCACCCACCGCCCCCAGCAATTCATCCACCCTGAACGGCTTGCGCAGCAGCCGGGCGCCGGGCACGGCGGTGGTGACGACGGCATGGTCGACGTGGCCGCTGAGGAAGAGCACCGGCAGGTCGGGCTGCAGCTGGCGCAGCTTCAGGGCCAGCTCCACGCCGTTGTCGCCGGGCATGGCGTAGTCGGCCACCAGCACGTCGGGCACGAAGCCGGCGTGCACCGCGGCCAGCGCCTCGCTGCTGTTGGCCGCGCTCTTGACCACATAGCCGGCCTCGTCCAGCAGGCGCGAGACGGTATGGCGGATGTCGGCCTCGTCGTCCACCAGCAGCACCTGCGCATCCAGCACCGCGGGCAGCGCCGCAGCGGGCGACTGCAGGGGCGCCTGCGCTTCGGGCGGCGGCAGCTGGCCGGCGCGCAGCCACAGGGCCACTTCGGTGCCAGCTTCGGGGCTGCTGCGCACGCGGGCCGTGCCTTGCGACAGCCGGGCCACGCCCATCACCTGCGCCAGGCCCAGGCCGGTGCCGCGGCCCGAAGGCTTGGTGGTGAAGAAGGGCTCGAAGGCGCGCGCCGCCACCTCGGGCGGCATGCCGTGGCCGGAGTCGGCCACCGTCAGCACCACGTAGCGGCCGGCCGGCAGATCCGGCTCGTCGACCGGCGCTTCGCCCGGCCGCAGGCCGATCGCGATGCGTCCGCCCTCGGGCATCGCATCGCGTGCGTTGATCACCAGGTTGAGCACCGCCAGCTCCAGCTGGTTGGCATCGGTCATGGCCACCAGCGGCTCGTCGCTGGTGCCCATCTGCACCTGGATGCGGCTGCCCGCCGTCTGCTGCAGCCACTCGGCCATGCCGGCCAGCAGCTGCTGCAAGTCCACGGCCACGGTGCTCAGCACGTCGTTGCGCGAAAAGGCCAGCAGGCGCGACGTGAGGCGCCGGCCACGCGCTGCCGCGGCCACCGCCTTGTCCAGCAGCGCCCGCGGTTCACCCTCTTCCATGCGCCGCCGCGCCAGGTGGATGTAGCCCACCATCGACGCCAGGATGTTGTTGAAGTCGTGCGCCATCGAGCTGGTGAGCTGGCCCACCGCTTCCATCTTCTGCGACTGCACCAGCGCGGCCTCGGCCCGCTCGCGCTGGCCGATCTGGTCGATCAGCGCCAGGTTGCTGGCATGCAGGTCCTGCGTGCGCTCGGCGATGCGCTGCTCCAGCGTCTCGTTCAGCTCGCGGGTGCGGGCCTCGGCCTCGTGCAGGCGCAGCAGCGCCCGCACCGAAGCCACCAGCTCGGCCGGCTCGATGGGCTGGATCAGGTACGAATCAGCACCGCCTTCCAGGCCGCGGGTGCGGTCTTCAGCGCTGACGAAGGTGGCCGAGGTCTGCAGCACCAGCGTGGTGGGCCAACGCTGCTTGATCAGCTTGCACAGCTCGATGCCGTTGCCGTCGGGCAGCTGCACGTCCAGCAGCACCAGCTGCGGCTGCAGCACTTCCATCTGCCGCAAGGTCTCGGCCGCGCTGCCGGCGTCCACCACCTGGAAGCCCGCATGCCGCAGCGCGCGGTGCTTGGTGTAGGCGGCCACCTCCGAGTCGTCGACGTTGAGGATGGTGACGGTACGGGCATTCATGGCGCTCAGCTCCCATCGTCGGCCAGCGTCGGGGCGGCATCGCCGGGTGACAGCACCAGGCGCATCAGGCGCGACAGGCCGTCACGCGACAGGTCCTGCTTGGGCACGATGGCATAGGCGGCAGCCAGCGCGCGCTTCTGGTCGACCGTCAGCGCATGCGAGGTGCACACCACCACCGGCGTGGCCTGCAGCGGTGATGCCGACAGCTGGGCCAGGACGCCGAAGCCGTCCAGGCGGGGCATGTGCAGGTCGAGGAAGATCATGTCGGGCGACTTGGCCAGGGCCATCGACAAGCCGGTCTCACCGTTGTCGGCTTCCAGCACGTCGAAGCCCGCATCCTGCGCGATGTGGCGGATGACGTAGCGAAACACCTCTTCGTCGTCCACCACCAGCACCCGCCGGCGGCCGCCGGGGCCGGCCTCGGGCACCGCCACCGCCTGGCCGAAGCGCACCGGCATGGTCAGGGTGAAGGTGGAGCCCACGCCCGGCTGGCTGCGGGCGGTGAGGTCGCCGCCCAGCAGCATGGCCAGCCGGCGCGACAGCGGCAGGCCCAGGCCGGTGCCGCCCCGTTGCAGCCGGCCCTCCACCTGCCCGAATTCCTCGAAGATCAGGTCGATGGCCGAGGACGCGATGCCGATGCCGGTGTCTTCCACCTCGAAGACCAAATGCGCCTGCGGCGCGTCGTGCCGGGCGCGCACCAGCACATGGCCGCTCTCGGTGAACTTCAGCGCGTTGCTCACCAGGTTGCGCAGCACCTGGGCCAGCTTCTGCTCGTCGGCCAGCAGCACCGGCAGGTCGGGCGCGGCATCGAACACCAGGTTCACCGCCGGGTTGGTGAGCAGCGGCTTGAGCAGCCCGCGCAGCGAGGCGAAAAGGTCGGTGACGGTGAACTCGGTGGGCCGCACGTCCAGCCGGCCGGCTTCCACCTTGGCCAGGTCCAGCAGATCGTTGACCAGCTCCAGCAGCGTCTGGGCGGAGCGGCGGATGTAGTCCACCTGGCGGTTCTGCTCGGTATTCAGCGTGCCGTCCACGCCGTCGATCAACAGCCGCGTCAGCGCCATGATGCTGTTGAGCGGCGTGCGGAACTCATGGCTCATGTGCGAGAGGAAGCGCGACTTCATCTCGCTGGCGCCACGCAGTTCCTCGGCCTTTTGCTCCAGCTCGGAGTACAGCGCCACCACGCCGCGGTTGGTGTCCTCCAGCTCGCGGTTCAGGCGGTCGGCCTCGGCCTCGCGCTCCTGCAGGTCGGCCAGGCTGGTGATCAGCTCGCGGTCCTGCGCCTGCAGCTCGGCCACCGGGTCGGGCCCGCGGCGCGGCAGCGCGGCGGCCAGCGCCTGCAGCTGCGCGCCGCCGGGTTCGGCCGGCAGCCACTGGGCCAGCCGCACCTCGGTGCCCTGCGCGGACGACCGGATGTCCAGCTCGTCCACCAGGCGGCGCGCACTGGCCAGGCCCGCGCCCTGGCCGGGCGCGAAAACCTTGCGGCCGCTGAGGATGTCGTCCAGATCGGCGATGCCGCGGCCCTGGTCGCGCACCAGCACCTGCAGCTGGCGGCCCGCCAGCGTCACCCGCACCTGGCCACCGCCGGCATGGCTGAGCGCATTGCGCGCGATCTCGGACACGGCGGTGGCCAGCCGCGTCTGGCCCTTGCGGTCCAGGCCCAGCAGCTCGGCCACGCGGCGCACCTGCTGGCGCGCGGCCACCACGTCGGCCGGGGTGGCCAGCGGCAGGCTCACCAGCGCAGGGCCGGTGCCGGGCTTCATGCCAGCACTCCGCGCGGCGGCCGGGTGTCCACCACCACCGCGGTGGCGTCGTCGCGGCCACGCGCGAAGTCGCGGTACAGCACGCCGGCCACCAGCAGCGGGTGGGCGCGCAGCAGGCCGGGGTAGGTGGCCAGGTTCCAGCTGGTGCCGATGCCGTCGGAATGCATCACCAGCAGACCGTCGCCGCAGGGGTAGTCGAACGACTGAATCTTGCGGGTGTTGTGGCCCACGATGCCGTTGTGCGAGACCATGCGCCGCACCGGCTGGCCCGGTGCCTGCGGCACGAAGGTGCTGGCGATGTTGCCCACGCCCGCAAAGCGGATGGTGGCGCTGGCCCAGTGGATGCGCGCCACGCCCACCGCCGCGCCCCGCGTGTGGCGGATGGCGCCATGCACCGCCTGCACGATCTCGTCGGGCTGCTGGTGGCGGCTGCGCTGGAACTGGGCCACCGCCTCGTTGGCGGCGCGCGCCGCGTCCATGCCATGGCCAAGGCCATCGACCACGAACACGGTGCGGCCCTCGGCATCGTCGGCATGGCTCCAGGCGTCGCCGCAGGCCACCTCGCCCGCGCGCGGCAGCACCAGGCCGGCCAGCTCACCGGCCGCGGTGTCGGCCATGCCGGGCTGCCCGGCGTCCACGGCGGGTCGCGCCGATGTCGCATGCACGCGGGCCAGCATCGCGGTGCCGCGGCCCGGCCAGCTCACCACCGCAAACGGGTCGGCCAGGCGGCGCAAGGCGCCCAGGCCGTTGCCCGCG
>NZ_CAXFDV010000348.1:0-2698 GCF_964001545.1 uncultured Aquincola sp. | reverse complement strand
CTGCTGACGCGCTGGGTGGGTTGCTCGCGCGCCGGGCTGTGGACCTTCATCGACACCGACACCGGGCCGGCGCTGCATTGCGTGTCGATGGTCGATGCCGGCCTGCCGCAGCGCACCGGCCTTCCCACCGACATCCACAGCGCCGACCACCCGGCGTACTTCCAGCTGCTGCTGGACGAGGGCTGCGTGGTGGCCGACGACGCACGCAGCCACCCGGCCTGCGTGGGTTTTCTGCAGGAGTACCTGGTGCCCCAGCAGGTGTATTCACTGCTGGACGTGTGCCATTCGGTCAATGGCGAGCTGTTCGGCGTCGTCACCTGCGAGCAGGTGAACGGCCCCATCACCTGGTCGGCGCGCCAGCTGCAGACGGTGCGTCAGCTGGTCAGCCGGGCCGGGCTGACGCTGCGCGAAGCGAGCCTGGCACTGGGGGTGGCGTACCGCAGGCCGCAGCAGGGCAAGGCCTGGAACGACACGGATTGGGGATGAACAGCGACTGCCCGTAGGCCGGCGGCCGCGGCCAGTCGGCCGGCTGCAGCTGGCCCTGCCCGGCCACCCGCAGTGCATTGATCCAGCCGGCATGGGCCACCACCAGCGCCGGGCCGGGCGGCAGGTCGGCCACGAAGGCCTGCATGCGCTGGCGCAGCGCGGCCACCGTTTCGCCGCCGCCGGGCGCATGGTGCTCGAAGTCGGCGTCCCAGCCGGCGAAGTCGGCGGCATTGAGCGTGGCCCAGGCGCGGCCGTCCCAGCGGCCGAAGTCCAGTTCCAGCAGCCGCGCGTCGATGCGGTGCTCGAAGCCCAGCCGGGCCAGCGCGCGACCCACGTCGGCACAGCGCCGCAAAGGCGAGGTGTAGACGGTGCGCGGCAGGCCCTGCGCCCGCACCACCTGGCGGATGCGCCGCGCCAGCCGACGCGCCCGGCGCGGGTCCAGCCGCAGGTCGGTGCGGCCGATGCAGCGGCCCTCGGCGCCTTGCGGGCGCGGATGGCGCCAGAGCCAGAGGGCCGAGGCGCCAGGCTCGGCGGGCGACGCAGCGGCCTTGCCTTGGCGGGCGCCCGCTGCTGCTGCGTGACCGGGGCCCGGGCGGCCTGCGGTCATGCCAGCTCCCACGCGCCCGGCAGCGCCGCCACCAGCGCCAGGTAAGCCGCCAGCTCGGTCCATTGCTGGGTGGCGCCCAGTGCATCGCCGGTGTAGCCGCCCAGGCGCTGGCGCAGCCAGCGGGCGCACACCGCCACCACCAGCGCCATCGCGGCCACCACCGCCAGCACCCGCAGCGGCGGCCAGCCGGCCAGCACCGCGGCTGCGGCCAGCAACGCGCCCCAGCCCAGCGCCACCGCCAGGCCGGCGCGGCTGATCTGCTGCGCCAGCGGCTTGGCCTTGGCATGTGCCAGGTCGCCGCCGTAGGGCAGCAGCCGCAGCATCACCACCGTGGCGGCGCGTGACAGGCCGTGGGCCAGCACCAGCGCCGCGGCCGTCAAGGCCGGGCCGGCGGTGGCCAGCAAGGCGGTGAGCGCGACGGCCTTCAAGGCCAGCGTCAGCCCCAGGCCCAGCGCGCCATAGCTGCCCAGGCGCGAGTCCTTCATGATCTCCAGCGCCCGTTCACGCGTCACCGCGCCGCCCAGGCCGTCGCAGGTGTCGGCCACACCGTCTTCATGGAAGCCGCCGGTCAGCCACACCGTGGCCGCCATCGACAGCAGCACCGCCACCACCGGCGGCCACAGCGCGGCGGCGCCGGCCAGCACCAGCGCGCCCCAACCACCCACCACCGCGCCCACCAACGGAAAGTGGCGGGCGCAGGCATGCAGCCAGGCGGGGTCGAAGCGTCCGTCCTGCAGCGGTATGCGCACCGGCAGCCGGGTGAGGAACTGCACGGCCACCAGCACCAGCCGCGCTTCGTGGCGCAGGCCCATCGCGCTAGGCGCCGCTGTCCGACACGCCGGCCGACTCGAAGCTGGCCATCTCGCGCAGCATGGCCACCGCCGCCTGCACCAGGGGCCAGGCCAGCGCGGCGCCCGAGCCTTCGCCCAGCCGCATGTCCAGCTGCAGCAGCGGGCGTGCGTCCAGGGCCTGCAGCAGCGCGGCATGGCCGGCTTCGCCGCCCAGGTGGGCGAACACGCAGTAGTCGCGCACGGCCGGCTGCAGCCGGCAGGCCACCAGCGCCGCGGCGGCGCAGATGAAGCCGTCGACCACCACCAGCCGGCGCTCCTTCGCGGCCTGCAGCATCGCGCCGGTCAGCATCGCGATCTCGAAGCCGCCCAGCGCGGCCAGCGCTTGCAGCGGTGCCTGCGCCTCGGCATGCCGGTGCAGCACCTGGGCCAGCAGCGCCCGTTTGCGCGCCAGGCCGGCATCGTCCAGGCCAGTGCCGCGGCCCACCGCGGCCTCGATCGGCACGCCGGCCAGCCGCGCCAGCAACAGCGCCGCGCTGCTGGTGTTGCCGATGCCCATCTCGCCCAGCAGCACCGCGTTGCCGGGCAGGCTGCGCAGCACCTCGGGGCCGGCCGCCAACGCCTGCGCGCATTGCGCCTCTGTCATCGCCGGGCCTTCGCTGGCATCGGCGGTGCCGGGGGCCACCTTGCGCAGCAGCAGCCCGGGCCGGGGCGCGAAGTCGTGGGCCACGCCGGCATCCACCACCGTCACATCCAGCCCCGCCTGGCGCGAGAACACGTTCACCGCCGCGCCGCCGGCCAGCATGTTCTCCACCAT
>NZ_CAXFDV010000347.1:0-2006 GCF_964001545.1 uncultured Aquincola sp. | reverse complement strand
TCGCGCCTGCTGCCGCCCGCCGCCTGATGACCGCTGCGGCCGAGCCTGCCACCGAGCCGCAGGCTGCGTTGCCTGACGAGCTGCAGGCCTGGCTGCAGCACCTGCAGGTCGAACGCCGCCTGGCACCGCGCACCCTCACGCTGTACACCGAGGCGCTGCGCCGCCTGGTGCGGGCCGCGCAGGCGCACCCGGTGCCGCTGCTGCAGGTGCAAAGCCACCATGTGCGCCGCTGGGCCGCGCAGCTGCATGGCCAGGGCCTGGCGCCGCGCAGCATCGCCATCGTGCTGGCGGCCTGGCGGGGGCTGTACCGCTGGTGGGGCGACAACCGCAAGATCAGCAGCAACCCGGTGGAAGGTGTGCGTGCGCCCAAGGCCGGCCGGCCGCTGCCCAAGGCCTTGTCGGTGGACCATGCGGTGGCGCTGGCCGAGCATGAGCCCACCGCCCCAGACCCGGCAATGCGCGCCCGCGACCATTGCGTCGTCGAGCTGCTGTATGGCTGCGGCCTGCGTGTGGGCGAGCTGGTGGCGCTGGACGTGGCCGGCAGCGCTGAGGCGGTGGGCTGGATCGACCGCGAGCCGGGCGGCGAAGCCACCGCCCATGTGCTGGGCAAGGGCAGCAAGCGGCGCAGCGTGCCGGTGGGCAGCGCAGCCCGCCAGGCGCTGGACGACTGGCTGGCCGTGCGCGGCCAGCTGGCCAAGGCCGGCGAGCCGGCGCTGCTGGTGGGCAAGCGAGGCGGCCGCATCACCGATGGCCAGGTGCGCGCGCGGCTGAAGGCGCTGGCCCTGCAGGCCGGTCTCCCGGTGCACGTGCACCCGCACATGCTGCGGCACAGCTTTGCGTCGCACCTGCTGCAGTCCAGCGGCGACCTGCGCGCGGTGCAGGAGCTGCTGGGCCATGCCAGCATTGCCACCACACAGGTTTACACCCGGCTCGATTTCCAGCATCTGGCCAAGGTCTACGATGCCGCCCATCCCCGCGCACGCAAGCGCGGTGCTTGAATCGCGGTCCCGGTGCCCCAGGTACCGGTGAGCACTCCCATGAAGAACAAAGACCCCATCTCCTGCCTCGTCGCCTTCGTCGGCACCGTCGTGCTGGGCGTTGCGCTCGCGGGCCTCTATCGCGCGGTGGAAGCACCGCAGGCCAACGCTGCGCCGCTGGTGGCGCCCACCGTCACTGCCCAGCCGCAGCCGGCGGCCCCCGTGCCCGTCAGCCAGCAGACCGCCGCGCCCGCGCCTCGCGGCTGACGGTTTCCGGCTCCTTCCGGACCTGCCGGCGACAATCGCCGGATGAAAAAGATCAAGCTGCGCGAAGGCCGCGACCGCTCGTTGCTGCGGCGCCATCCCTGGGTGTTTGCCGGCAGCGTGGCCAGCGGCAAGGCCGATGCGGGTGAAACCGTGCGGGTGGAAAGCGCCGAAGGCCGCTTTCTGGCCTGGGCCGCCTACAGCCCTGAATCCACCATCCGCCTGCGGGCCTGGAGCTTCGATGAGCAGGAGCGCATCGACCGCGCCTTCTTCGAGCGCCGGCTGCGCACCGCCATTGCGCTGCGTGAGCGGCTGCCGATTGCCAGCGACGGCAAGCGCCTGGTGCACGGTGAGGCCGACGGCCTGCCCGGTCTGGTGGTGGACCAGTACGGCAGCACGCTGAGCGCGCAGTTCCTGGCCACCGGCGTGGAACGCTGGAAGCCGGTGATCGCGGAGTTGCTGCTGCAAATCACCGGCGCCACGCGGCTGTACGAACGGTCGGACGCCAGCGTGCGCGAGCTGGAAGGCCTGCCCCATGCCAGCGGCTGGCTGCGTCGCACGCCACAGGCCGAGCACGACGACCACAGCGCCTTGGTGATCCATGAGCACGACTGGCGCTTGAACCTGGACGTGGCCCTGGGCCACAAGACCGGCTTCTACCTCGACCAGCGCGACAACCGCGCCCGCTTCGCCGAGCTGGTGTCGCACTTCGGCGTACAGCGGGTGCTCAACTGCTACTGCTACACCGGCGGCTTCACCGTGGCG
>NZ_CAXFDV010000346.1:0-4485 GCF_964001545.1 uncultured Aquincola sp. | reverse complement strand
GATGGCCGCCGCTGTGGCCGAGCTGTTGCCCTGCGCCACGAAGTTGATGCGGCGGTCGAGCGCGGCGCGCAGCATGGCCAGCGCCTCTTCGGTGTTGCCCTTGCTGTCCAGCCGCACCAACTCCAGCGCATGGGCGCCATCGGCCAGCTTGACACCGCCGCGGGCATTGACCCGCTCCACCGCCCACAGCAGGTTGCGGAACACCGCTTCACCGGCATTGGCGAACGGGCCCGACAAGCCTTCGATCATCGCGATGCGGATGGGCTCCTTGCCCGGGGGCACGGTGGAAGGCGCAGGCTGCGCGAGCGCTGGCTGCGTGGCGGCCACGCCCATCAGCGCACTGGCAGCCAGCGCCAGCAGGTGTCGGCGCAGCGCGCGTGCAGTGACCAGCTTCAACAGGGCAGAAGGCATCGAACGGCTTGAGCAATTTCAGGGCCGCGGATTGTAGGCAGGCAGCCTTTCGCGCACCGGACCAGGCGCCAGCGGCTCAAGCGCCACCGCCGACTGCCGACAACCCCGAAGTTGTCCGTGAAGGAATTCGCCATGCTGGCCCGCCTGTCCGTTCGTCACCGCTTGCTGTCCGCGTTCGGCCTGGTTCTGCTGCTGTTGCTGGGCACCGCTGCCATCGGCAGCCACGGCCTGCGCGAAGCCCGGCACAACGTGCAGGCCCTGCAGGCCGAGGTGCTGCCCTCACAGGCCCATGCCGGCATCGCGCTGCAGCAGTTGTGGCGCGCCCGTGCGGCCGAGCAGACCATGGTGGCCAACAACCTCGACAACACGGCCATCCAGGCGGCCCGCCAAACCTGGGAGGCGGCGCTGCAGGCCGCCGAAGGCGAGCTGGCCGCCCTGCGCAGCGGCCTGCCGCAGCAGGAGCAGCCGGCCGCCCTGGCGGGCGTCGCACGCGACGTGGCGGCCTACCGCCAAGCCTTCGACAAGTTCTACCAGGAGCTGATCGGCGCCCGCTTCCCCGATGCCCATGAGGCCACTGCCGCGCTGGGCGACGTCAACCGCCACTTCCTGGCCGCGCAGTCGGGCCTGGACGAGGTAGGTCGGGCGGTGCAGGCCTGGTCCGCGCGGCTGGGCGGCGAGGTGGAATCGCTGACCGGCCGCATCCAGCTGGTGCTGGGCGTGTTCGCCTTGCTGGCGGTCGCCGGCGCCACGGCCGCGGGCTATGCCGTCAGCCGCTCCATCCTGGCAACGCTGGCCACGGTGCGCGGCATCGCCGAACACATCGCCAGCGGGGACCTGACGCGGCCCATCGACGTGCAGGGGGCGGCCGAGACGGCGCAGACGCTGGACTCGCTGGCGCGCATGAATGCGGCGCTGCGCGGCATCGTGGCCGATGTGCGCGGCAGCGCCGACCGCATCCAGGTGGCCAGCCACGAGGTGGCCACCGGCAACCTCGACCTCAGCCAGCGCACGGAGGCCACGGCGAGCAACCTGCAGGAAGTCAGCGGCGCCATCGACCTGCTGACCACCAACGTGCACCACTCGGCCCATGCCGCCCGCCAAGCCAATGACCTGGCACGCAGCGCGGCCGAGGTGGCCCAGCGCGGTGGCTCGGTGGTGTCGCAGGTGGTCACCACGATGCAGGAGATCCACGGCAGCTCGCGCCAGATCGTGGAGATCATCGGCGTGATCGACGGCATCGCCTTCCAGACGAACATCCTGGCCCTGAACGCCGCGGTGGAAGCCGCCCGCGCCGGCGAACAGGGACGCGGCTTCGCCGTGGTGGCCAGCGAGGTGCGCAGCCTGGCCAAACGCTCGGGTGAAGCGGCGCAGCAGATCAAGCAGCTGATCCACGCCAGCGTGGCCCGCGTGGATGCAGGCGCCGAGCTGGTGCAGCAGGCCGGCCACACGATGACCGAACTGGTGGGCAGCGTGCGGCGGGTCGAAGGCACGATCAGCGACATCCACCAGCGGGTGACCGAGGTCAGCACCGGCATCGACGCCATCACCGGCCGCGTCGCCAGCGTCGACCAGATGACCCAGCAGAACGCGGCGCTGGTCGAACAATCGGCCGCGGCCGCCGACGCGTTGAAGGAGAACGCCAGCCGCCTGGTCACGGCGGTGGCCTCCTTCCGCACCGCTCAGGCGGCTTGAGCCGGCGGCGCGCTCAAGGGGCCATGGCCAGGGGCGTGATGGCGGTCACGGCATAGCCACCCTCCACCTTCTCGGCCCGGAAGCGCACGCGGTCACCGGGCTTCAGGCCCTGCAGCAGCAAAGGCTCGCGGGCGCGGAAGACCATGGTCATCGGCGGCATCTGCAGATTGGCGATCTCGCCATGGCGCAGCTTACGCGGCCGGTGTCGATATCGACCTTGCGGACCTCGGCTTCGGTCATGGCGCCTTCATCGGACACCACGGTGATGAGGCCGGACATGCCGGCCTGGTAATGGCCCGCGATCAGGCAGGCGAACTCGAACTGACCCGGCCGGTTGAACAGCCACACCACCTCACCGGTGCCGCCCGGCTGCACGTGGGCCATCCAGGGCTCGTCGTGCTGCATGTCGGGAAACTTCATCATCAACTCGGCATGCTGGCGGTTCTCGTCGGGTGTGCCGATGACGAACTCATGCAGCACAGCGCCGGCATTGCGTACCCGCAGGCGCCAGGTCTCGCCCAGCTTCACCGTGATGCGGTCGGGCTCGAAGCGCATGGTGTCGCGCAGCGTCACCTCCAGCGTGCGCCGCACCTGTTGCGGGTCGCCGGCGATGCCCCAGGGCTTCTGTTCAGGGGCGGCGGCGGGGGCGGGGGCGGCTGCGCCATGGCTGCTGCCATGGGCCTGCGCCACACGGCCGGCCAGCACCAGCAGCGGCGCCGCCAGCAGCGCAGGCACCGCTGCCAAGATGCGGCGGCGTGGGCCAAGGGGTCGGTCGTTCTCGTTCATGGTCTGCTCCTTCGTTCAATGGGCATGGCCGCCGCCGGGCTTGCGCACCTGCACCTCCACTGGCTGCGCGGGCTGGCCGGCCGCCGGCATGGCCGCGGGGCCGCTGGAAGCCGGCGCCTGCGTGGCAGGCATCGGCGTGCCGCCGAATTCATGGGCCACGGTGCCCGGCGGGTGTGTGAACCAGCCAGGGTCGCGGTAGTCGCCGGGCCGCTGGCCGCGCCGCACCTTGAGCACGCTGAACATGCCGCCCATGCCCACGGCGCCGAAGGGGCCGGTGCCGGTCATCATCGCGGCGGTGTTGTCGGGCAGCGGCATTTCCATCTCGGTCATGTCCTCCATGCCGCGCTCGCCCATCACCATGTAGTCGGGGATCAGCTGGGTGATCTGCCGCGCCACGCCGCTGTGGTCCACGCCGATCATCGTGGGCACGTCGTGGCCCATCGCATTCATCGTGTGGTGGCTCTTGTGGCAGTGGAAGGCCCAGTCGCCCTCTTCATCGGCCAGGAACTCGATCTGCCGCATCTGGCCCACGGCCACGTCGGTGGTCACCTCGGGCCAGCGGGCGCTGCGGGGCACCGGACCGCCGTCGGTGCCGGTGACGGTGAATTCATGGCCGTGCAGGTGCATCGGGTGGTTGGTCATCGTCAGGTTGCCGATGCGCACACGCACCCGGTCGTTGTGCCGCACCACCAGCGGGCTGATGCCGGGGAAGATGCGGCTGTTCCAGGTCCACAGGTTGAAGTCCAGCATCGTCATCACCTTGGGCGTGGCGCTGCCGGGCTCGATGTCGTAGGCATTGAGCAGGAAGCAGAAGTCACGGTCGACCTCGGCGATCAGCGGATGCCGGCCCTTGGGGTGGGTGATCCACTGGCCCATCATCCCCATGGCCATCTGCACCATCTCGTCGGCATGCGGGTGGTACATGAAGGTGCCGGGCCGGCGGGCCACGAACTCGTAGACGAAGGTCTTGCCGGGCGGAATGGCCGGCTGCGTGAGGCCGGTGACGCCGTCCATGCCGTTGGGCAGGCGCTGGCCGTGCCAGTGCACGGTGGTGGACTCGGGCAGCTTGTTGGTGACGAAGATGCGCACCCGGTCGCCTTCCACCACCTCGATGGTGGGGCCGGGGCTCTGGCCGTTGTAGCCCCACAGATGGGCCTTGAAGCCGGGTGTCATCTCGCGCACCACCGGCTCGGCCACCAGGTGGAACTCCTTGACGCCGTTGTTCATGCGCCAGGGCAGCGTCCAGCCGTTGAGCGTGACCACCGGGTTGTAGGGCCGGCCGCTGGGCGGCTGCAGCGGCGGCTGGGTGTCGGGCGAGGTCTGCAGCACCGGCTCGGGCAGCGCGGCCAGCGCCACGCGGCTGACGGCAGCGGCGCCCACGGCGGCGCTGGCGCCCAGAAGGTTGCGTCGGGAAAGCATCGGGGTGTTCCTTGTGCCGGCGGCGCTCAATGCGCGGCCTCGGCGGTGGGGGCGGTGGGGCTGGCGGCGGGGGCAGGAAGGCTGCCGCCGGGCGGCCCCACCAGGGCCTGGTCCAGCTCGGCCTGCGCCAGCCAGAAGTCGCGCAGCGATTCGATGGCGGTGTTCACACCCGCGATC
>NZ_CAXFDV010000345.1:0-1781 GCF_964001545.1 uncultured Aquincola sp. | reverse complement strand
CTCAAGCCCGGCTATGCGCCGCTGGAGCAGTACGCCGAGGTGCCCAGCATGAAGCAGGGCCCGTGGACCGACGTCTATGCGCTGGCCGCGGTGGTGTACTTCGCCATCCAGGGCCGCACGCCGCCGGTGTCGGTGGGCCGGATGATGGGCGACAGCTACCAGCCGCTGGCCGAATCGGCCCGCGGGCTGTACAGCCCTGCCTTCCTGGCCGCGGTGGACCGGGGGCTGAAGGTGCGGCCGGAAGACCGCACGCCATCGATCGCCGAATTCCGCGCCGACATGGGCCTGGGCCCGGGCAGCGTGCCCGAGGTGCAGACGGTGCTGCATGCCGATGCTTCGCCTGCCGCCAGCCCCGCACCGGCGCCGCGTGCGCCAGCGCCGGCTGCGGCGGGTGCTGTGGCCCCCCGCAGCAAGTCGGGCCTCTACCTGGGCCTGGGTGCCGGTGCGCTGCTGCTGGGCGGCGTGGGCGCGTTCTTTGCGCTGACCCCGGGCCAGCCGACGACCGCGCCTGCGTCGGGTCCGGTGGCCACGGCGCCCGCACCCGCTGCGGCGACGGACCCGGTCGCGCAGGGCACATCGGCCACCGCCACAGGGCCCGCCCCCACGGCGCCGCCCGCACCCGCCGAAGCCCCTGCCCCGGCGCCCGTGGCCAACGCCCCCTTCAGCATCGATCGCGAGTTCGACCGCATCGTGCAGGCGGCCACGCCCGGCTTCACGGTGGAAGCCTCATCGGCCAAGCCGCAGTTGCGCATCGGCCGCGACCGGCTGCGCTACACCGTCACCTCGTCGCGCGACGGCTATGTGTACACGCTGGTCAAGGGGCCGGACGGTTCGCTGCTGCTGCTGCACCCCAACACCATGGCGCGGGGCAACCGCATCAGCGCCGGCAAGCCGCTGGTGCTGCCGCCGGCCGATGCGGCCATCGAGACGTCGGAGCCGGCCGGCCGCGAAGACTTCCTGATCCTGGTGTCCGCCGTGCCACGCAGCTTCGACCACCTCAAGGGCAAGCGCGACACCTTCCTGTTCCTGCCCACCGGGGCCGAGGCCGAGGCGCTGGCCGCCGCGCACAGCGGCCCGGGCTCCACCTTCGCCGGCCGCCCCGGCAACTGCGAGGGCGAGGCCTGCACCGCCTACGGCGCCGTGCGCTTCAACGTGGACGTGGTGAAGTAGGCGGCGTGGCCGTTGGCGTGGCCAGCATCGCCGGCGAGAAGGCTTCGAACACCCGCAGCAGCATGCCGCGCCGCCAGAAGACCGAGCTGCGCGCGGCCACCACGGCCGCCGGCCACGGCTCGCCGGCCACCATGCGCCACGCTTCATCGGCACGGTGATGCCAACGGCTGCCACGCGCATGCCACTGCGGCCGCAGCGGCGTCCGGGTGACGGCAGGGTCGTCGAACAGCAACGCCGCCAGCGGGCGGGTGCCCAGGCCCACCAGCGCCTTCCAAGGCCCGTTCAAGGCCGCATGCGGCGCCACGCTGCGGGCCCACACCACCGGCGCATCGCCCACATGCAGCACCACCTCGCGCACCAGGCATCGCGTGCCGGGCGGTACGCCCAGATCGGCGGCCTCGCCGGGCAGCAGGGGCGCCACCTGCTGGCGCAGGCACTGCACCCGCACCTCGCCGCCCCAGGCGAACAGGCGCTGCGTCAGCGAGCCGGGGGCCTGCTGCCAGCGGCTGGCCTGCTGCCGGGCGGTACGGGTCACTTGGCCGTGGGCATCACGAACTCGGCGCCCTTGGGCGTGCTGGCGGGCCAGCGCTGCATCACCGACTTCTGCTTGG
>NZ_CAXFDV010000344.1:0-32103 GCF_964001545.1 uncultured Aquincola sp. | reverse complement strand
GCCTTCGGCCTGCCCGACGACCGGTTGGCCGCGCTGCAGCGCGACGGCGCGCCGCTGCTGCAGTTCAGCGTGAAAAGTGGCGGCGGCCTGCTCAAGCCGCTGCTGATCTTTGCGCTGCTGGTGCTGCTGATCCTGCTGGTCACCCGCTGCGGCGGCGATGATTGCGACGATCTGCGCCGCACCTTCGGCGCCGGCAGCAACGAATACCGCGAATGCCAGCGCTCGGGCGGCGTAGCCACCGGCCGCATCGGCGGCGGATCGTTCGGCGGCTTCAGCACCGGCGGTGGCGGCCACAAGTAGGCAAGAGGAGAACACGATGATGGGTTTTGAATGGCTGCGGCCGGCGGCGGTGTTCGGCTCGCTGCTGTATGCGCTGATCGGCGTGGGGGTGTTCTGGGTGTGCTTCGTCGTCATCGACAAGCTCACGCCCTACGACCTGTGGGCCGAGATCGTGGAAAAGCGCAACACCGCGCTGGCCATCGTGGTGGGCGCGATGTGCATCGCCATCGGGCTCATCGTCTCGGCCGCGGTGCACGGCTAGCGGCGTGAGCGCTTCCGCGCAGCCGGCGGCTGCGGCCCGCATCGCGCCGGCCGAGGTGGCCTTGCTGGCCTCGGTGTTCGTGGTGGCCGCCTGCGGTCTGGTGTATGAGCTGGCCGCTGGCGCGCTGGCCAGCTACCTGCTGGGCGACTCGGTGCTGCAGTTCTCCACCATCATCGGCAGCTACCTGTTCGCGATGGGCATCGGCTCGTGGCTGTCGCGCTTCGTCGAGCGGCAGCTGATTGCGCAGTTCCTGCGCATCGAGCTGCTGGTGGGCCTGGTCGGCGGCCTGATGCCGGCGGCCCTCTTCATCGCGCACAGCCTGCTGCCGGCCTCGGCGCTGCTGCCCTTCCGGGTGTTGCTGTACGGCCTGGTGCTGCTGGTGGGCACGCTGGTGGGGCTGGAGATTCCGCTGGTCATGCGCATCCTCAAGCGGCACTTCAGCCAGCGCTATGCGCTGCGCGACCTGGTGTCGCAGGTGCTCACCTTCGACTACCTGGGCGCGCTGGTGGTGGCGCTGGCCTTTCCGCTGCTGTTCGTGCCGCAGCTGGGGCTGGTGCGCACGGGCCTGTTCTTCGGGCTGCTCAACACCGCGGTGGCGGTGTGGGCGCTGTGGCTGTTCCGCGGCGAGCTGCGGCGTCTGCGCGCCCATGCGGCCGCCTGCGTGGCGGTGGCCGGCGTGCTGCTGCTGGCCTGGGCGCAGGCCGACCGCATCAGCACCTGGGCCGAGGACCGGTTCTACGGCGACAGCGTGGTGCTGCGGTCCAGCAGCGCGTACCAGCGCATCGTGGTCACCTCCAGCGCGGCCGGCGTGCGCCTTTTCCTCAACGGCAACCTGCAGTTCCACTCGCGCGACGAGTACCGCTACCACGAGGCGCTGGTGCACCCCGCGATGGCCGCGCACGGCGCGCCGCGGCGGGTGCTGGTGCTGGGCGGCGGCGACGGACTGGCGGTGCGCGAGGTGCTCAAGTACCCCACGGTGCAGCAGGTCACGCTGGTGGAGCTGGACCCGCAGGTCACGCGCCTGTTTGCCCAGCAGCCGCTGCTGCGCGCGCTCAATGCCGACGCGCTGCACTCACCGCGGCTGCGCATCGTCAACACCGATGCCTTCGGCTGGCTGGACCAGAGCCGCGAGGTGTTCGACGTCATCGTGGTCGACTTTCCCGACCCCACCAACTTCTCGCTGGGCAAGCTCTACACCACCAGCTTCTACCAATTGGTGGACCAGCACCTGGCCGCCGACGGTTATGCGGTGGTGCAGACCACCTCGCCGCTGGTGGCGCGCCGCAGCTTCTGGACGGTGGCCGCCACCATCGAGGTCACCGGCCTGGCCACCACGCCGTACCACGCGCATGTGCCCAGCTTCGGTGAATGGGGCTTCATCATCGCCAGCCACCGGCCCTGGCGCCAGCCGCAGGCGCTGCCGGCGGGGCTGCGCTTCTTGACGCTGGAAGGCCTGCCCGCGCTGATGCAGTTTCCGCCCGACATGGCGCGGCTGCCGGCCGAGCCCAACCGGCTGTCCAACCAGTTGCTGGTGCACACCTTCGAGGAAGAATGGGGCCGCGTGCACCAGCCCTGACTCGCCGCCGGCTGTTGCGTGGCATGGCTTCGGCCATTGCGCTGCCGGGCCTGGGCGCCTGCAACCCGGCCGACCCTGGCGGAACGGGCTGGTCTGGCGGCTGGGTGGGCGCGAGCGCCGAACGCGGCCACCGGCTGCGGCAGATGTCTGCCATCACCCAGGCCGACGGCCCGCTGCGCCGCGCCCAGGTGCTGGTGCTGGGCGGCGGCATCGCCGGCCTGGCCACCGCCCGCGCGCTGCTGCAGCAGGGCGTGGCCGACGTGCACCTGCTGGAGCTGGAAGACGAAGCCGGCGGCAACAGCCGCGGCCATGCGATGGGCGGCATGGCCTGCCCGCTGGGGGCGCACTACCTGCCGCTGCCCGGTCCGGCCGCGCCCGAGCTGCAGCAATGGCTCGACGAATTGGGCCTGGCCCGCCAGCAGGCCGGCCGCACGGTGTACGACGAGCGCCACCTGTGCCACAGCCCGCAGGAACGGCTCTTCATCGACGGCGCCTGGGTGGAAGGCCTGCTGCCACCGGCCGAGGCGGGCTCGGCCACGCTGGCGCAGTACCGCCAGTTCGCGCAGGCGGTGCGGCAGGCGCAGCGCGAGCTGGGCTTTGCGATGCCCACGCTGGGCAGTACCTGGACCGCAGCGCATGCGGCGCTGGATGCACAGACCTTCGCCGCCTGGCTGGCTGCGCAAGGCCTGCGCGACGAGCGCCTGCGCAGCTACCTCGACTACTGCTGCCGCGACGACTACGGCGCCGGCATCGGCAGCGTCTCGGCCTGGGCCGGGCTGCACTACTTCGCCAGCCGCCACGGCTTTCATGCGCCAGGGGAAGAAGCGGACCCCGAGCCGGTGCTCACCTGGCCCGAAGGCAATGCCTGGCTGGCGCGCCGGCTGGCGCAGCCGCTGGGCGCCGACCGGCTGCACACCGGCTGCCTGGCGCTGCAGGTGCAGGCCGGCCGCCACGAGGTGACGGTGCAGGCCTGGAACGCCCGCACCGACCGGCCCGAGCGCTGGGTGGCGCCCCACGTGGTGATGGCGATGCCGCTGTTCATCGCGCAGCGGCTGCTGGCCGCACCGCCGCCTGCGCTGGCACCGGCGGTGGCTACGCTGCGCCATGCGCCCTGGCTGGTGGCCAACCTGCAGCTGCGCGCGCCGCTGCTGCAGCGCATCGGCGCCGCGCCGGCCTGGGACAACGTGCTGCACGGCAGCCGCATGCTGGGTTATGTGGATGCGATGCACCAGGCGCTGCGGCCCGAGCCCGGGCCCACCGTGCTCACCGCCTACTGGGCGCTGCCCGAGGCCGAACGCGGCGCGCTGCTGTCACGCCCCTGGCAGCACTGGGCGCAGCCGGTGGTGGACGAACTGGCCGCCGTGCACCCCGACCTGCCGGCCCAGCTGCTGCGGGTGGACCTGATGCGCCACGGCCATGCGATGGCCATTCCCGCCCCCGGCGTGCGCGGCCATCCGGCGCTGCAGGCGCTGGGCCCCCCCGGCGCCGGCGTGCCCGGCGGCCGCGTGCACTTCGTGCATGCCGACCTGTCGGGCTACTCGGTGTTCGAAGAGGCCTTCACCCGCGGCACGCGGATGGGGCGGGCACTGGGTCAGTCGAGGCTGGAAAACCCGCTGCGCCGGTCGCGCTCGCGCTTGGCGTAGAAGCTGCGCTTGGATTCGTACATCGCCTGGTCGGCCTCGTGGATCACCGCTTCCAGCCGCGCGCCATGCTGGCCGGTGGCCGCGCCCAGCGACAGGTGCAGCGGCGCGCTGGCATGGAACTGGTTGTTCAGCGCCAGCAGGTCGCGCAGTTGCTCCATGATGCGCTGGCCGCCGCGCTCGTCCACGCCGGGCAGCAGCAGCGCGAACTCGTCGCCGCCGATGCGCGAGGCGCTCATCGAGCCTTCCACCACCTTGCCCAGCACTTCGCCGGTGCGCCGCAGCAGCGAGTCGCCGGCCGCATGGCCGCCGCGGTCGTTGGCCGACTTCAGCCCGTTCAGGTCCACCATCACCACCGTCACCGGCCAGGGGCCGCGGCGTTCCAGCCGCTGCAGCTCTTCGATGAAGTAGGCGCGGTTGGCCAGGCCGGTGAGCACGTCGTGGCGGCCCAGGTATTCCAGGTAGGCCTCGGCCTTGCGGCGCGCGGTGATGTCGGTCAACGAGATCAGCACCTGGTCCCAGCGCGCCTCATGCCCCGGCAGCACCGAGAACTGCAGGTACACATGCAGCTTGTCGCCGTTGAGCGCGTAGTTCACCACCTCGCGCTGGTGGCTGGTGCGGCCCTCCCACAGGTCCACCAGCTGCTCGGTGAAGTTGGCGCGCATCTCGCCGCGGAACACCGCGTCGAGCTGGTTGAGCAGCGTGCGCTTGTCGGGTGCCTGGAACATGGCCAGCGTCTGGCGGTTGACGTCCAGCACGCGGATCTCGCGCATGCAGCGGTCCACGAACTCGGGGTGCACGTCCAGAAACACGCGGAAGTCTTCGATGCCCTTGGCGCGCACCTCGTCCAGCAGGCGGCGGATGCTGCTGAAGTCTTCCACCCACAGCGACACCGGCGAATGCTCGAACAGCCCGCGCGCATAGACCTCGCTGGCCCGCAGCGCGCGCTCGGTGCGGGCCTGCTCGGTCACGTCGTCGATGGCGATCAGCACGCGGCTCCAGTCGTGCTCATGGCCGGGCAGCACCGTGGCCTGCAGCGTGATGGCCAGCCGCCGGCCGTCCAGGCTGTAGTTCACGGTGCGGCTGCTGAAGTGCAGCTGCCCGTCCCACAGCTGGCCCAGCTCTTCGACGTGCTGGTCCAGCATGTCGTCGCGGAACACCTCGTGCAGGTTGGCCTTCAGGTGCTCGAAGCTGCTGGCGCCGAACAGGCTCAGCGTGCGGCGGTTCATCTGCAGCAGCTGGATGCACTGGGCGCACTCGGCCACCCGCGTGGGCTCGGCGCGCAACCAGCTGCGCAGGTCGGTCACGCCTTCGGCGCGCCAGCGGGCGAACAGCGGCTTCAGGCCCGAGTAGTCCTCCAGCCACAGCGACACCGGGGCCAGTTCGAACATTTCCGCGTAGACATCGGCCAAGACTCAGGACTCCAGCAAGCTCGGAGAGCAGAAGCGGCCCATTCTGCTATGGCCGCGCAGAGGGTTTGTTCAGCCCAACGCAGCCAGCCGCTCGGGCGTGCCGACGTCGGTCCAGGGGCCGTGGTACAGCTGGGCCTGCAACCGGCCTTCGGCGATGGCGGCGTCCAGCAGCGGCCGCAGCGCCATGCGCTGGCCCACCGGCACGCCGCTGAACATCGCGGCCCGGTACAGGCCGATGGACGACCAGGTGTAGCGCGGCTCGCCGACGGCGGTGGCCAGCCCCTGCGCCGAGATGCCGAAGTCGCCGCGCGGATGGTGCGGCGCATTGGGCACCAGCCACAGGTGGGCCAGTGCGGGGCCGGCCGCAAAGCGCTGCGCCGCCGCGGCGTCGAACACGAAGCCGGGCGTGAACACGTCGCCCGACACCACCCAGAACACGTCGTCCGGCCGCTCGGCCAGCCAGGGCAGGGCCTTGGCGATGCCGCCGGCGGTTTCCAGCGCGCCGCCGTGGTCGCGGCCCTCGCAGCTGTAGCGGATGCGCAGGCCCCAGCGGCTGCCGTCGCCCAGCGCGGCCGGAAACTGGTCTTCCAGCCAGGCGGTGTTGATCACCACCTCGCGCACGCCGTCGCGGGCCAGGGCCTCCAGGTGCCATTCGATCAGCGGTTGGCCGCGCACCGGCAGCAGCGGCTTGGGGGTGTGGTCGGTCAGCGGGCGCATGCGTTCGCCGCGGCCGGCGGCCAGGATCAGGGCCTTGAGGGTCATGTTGGCAGGGGCGGGGCCCGCAGGTCGCCGCGCTGCAGCTGCTGGCGCAGCACCTGCGCGGGCTGGAAAAGATCGATCAGCGCCGCCAGCAGCCGGCGCGCGCCGGCGGTGTGGTCGGCGCCCACGTTGCACACGTACACGTCCAGCGTCACCGCACCCAGCTCGGGCCAGGTGTGCACCGCCAGGTGCGATTCGGCCAGCAGCACCACGCCGGTCAGGCCTTGCGGCGCAAAGCCGTGGAACACCTCGCCCACCGCCCGCAGGCCGGTTTCGGCCACCAGAGCCAGGCAGCGGGCCCGCAGGGCCTCGCGGTCCGTCATCGCCGCTGCGTGCGCGGGGCAGCCTTGCAAGTCGGCGGTGAGGTGCAGTCCGTGCATGGCCGGCGATTATCGCGGGGGCCCTGGCCTAAACTCCGGGGCTCAGCCCTTCCCGCGCCGCGCCCCGGCACACAGCATGAGTTCGACCCCCAACCACACCCCCCAGACCGCCGACGCCACCCTGATGGCCAACGCCGTACGTGCCCTGGCGATGGACGCCGTGCAGCAGGCCAATTCCGGCCACCCGGGCGCGCCCATGGGCATGGCCGACATCGCGGTGGCGCTGTGGGGCCGCCACCTCAAGCACAACCCGGCCGACCCGCTGTGGGCCGACCGCGACCGCTTCGTGCTGAGCAACGGCCACGGCTCGATGCTCATCTACGCGCTGCTGCACCTGACCGGCTATGCGCTGCCGGTCGAGGAGCTGCGCAACTTCCGCCAGCTGCACAGCAAGACCCCGGGCCACCCCGAGGTGGACGTCACCCCCGGCGTGGAAACCACCACCGGCCCGCTGGGCCAGGGCATCACCAACGCCGTGGGCATGGCCCTGGCCGAGAAGCTGCTGGCGCATGAGTTCAACCGCCCCGGCCACACCGTGGTGGACCACCACACCTACGTGTTCCTGGGCGACGGCTGCCTGATGGAAGGCATCAGCCACGAAGCCTGCGCGCTGGCCGGTGCCTGGAAGCTGGACAAGCTGATCGCGATCTACGACGACAACGGCATCAGCATCGACGGCCAAGTCACGCCCTGGTTCATCGACGACACCGCCAAGCGCTTCGAGGCCTATGGCTGGACCGTCATCGGCCCGGTCGACGGCCATGACGTGGACGCGGTGGACGCGGCCATCGCCAAGGCCCGCAAGGGCAGCGGCAAGCCGGTGCTCATCGTCGCCAAGACCACCATCGGCAAGGGCTCGCCCAACCGCGCCGGCACCGCCAAGGCCCACGGCGAAGCGCTGGGCGGCGAAGAAATCGCGCTGACGCGCGCCGCGCTGGGCTGGTCGCACGAGCCTTTCGTGCTGCCCGAAGAGGTGTACACCGCCTGGGACCGCAAGCAGGCCGGCGCGGATGCGCAGGCCGAGTGGACGAAGCGCTTCGACGCCTACCGCGCCGAGTTTCCCGAGCAGGCCGCCGAGCTGCTGCGCCGCATGCGCGGCGAGTTGCCCGCCAGCTTCGCCCAGCATGCGGTGGACGCGATGGTGGCCGCGCACGAGAAAGCCGAGACCGTGGCCTCGCGCAAGGCCAGCCAGCTGGCGCTGGAAGCCTTCACCCGCGCGCTGCCCGAGCTGCTGGGCGGCTCGGCCGACCTGACCGGCTCCAACCTCACCAACACCAGCAGCACGCCCGCGCTGCGCTTCGACGAGGCCGGCACGCCCAACGGCGGCCGCCACATCAACTACGGCGTGCGTGAGTTCGGCATGGCCGCCATCATGAACGGCGTGGCGCTGCATGGCGGCTTCATTCCTTACGGCGGCACCTTCCTCACCTTCAGCGACTACAGCCGCAATGCCATCCGCATGGCCGCGCTGATGAAGCGCCGGGTGATCCACGTCTTCACCCACGACTCCATCGGCCTGGGCGAAGACGGCCCCACCCACCAGAGCGTGGAGCATGCGGCTTCGCTGCGGTTGATCCCGGGCCTGGACGTCTGGCGCCCGGCCGACACCACCGAGACCATCGCCGCCTGGACCATGGCCATCGGCAATGCCTCGCGCCCCAGCGCGCTGCTGCTCAGCCGCCAGAACCTGCCCTACCTGCCCAAGGCCCAGCTCGACGAGATCAGCAAGGGCGCCTACGTGCTGGCCGAACCCAGCGAGGTGGGCCTGAAGAAGAAGGCGCAGGCCGTGATCATGGCCACCGGCAGCGAAGTGGGCCTGGCCCTGCACGCCCAGCAGCAGCTGGCGGTGCAAGGCATCGCGGTGCGCGTGGTGTCGGTGCCCAGCACCAGCGTGTTCGACCGCCAGAGCGTGGCCTACAAGACCCAGGTGCTGCCCAAGAACCTGCCGCGCATCGCGGTGGAAGCCGGCGTCACCGACTTCTGGTGGAAGTACGGCTGCGCCGCCGTGATCGGCCTGGACCGCTACGGCGAGAGCGCCCCGGCCAACGTGCTGTTCAAGGAGTTCGGGTTCACCGCGGAAAACGTGGCCGCCACCGTTCGCAAGGTGCTGCGCGGCTGAGGCCGCCGGCACGCAAGCTTTTGTTCTTCACCTACCGAGGAGAGTGATCTCATGGCTATCAAGATCGGCATCAACGGCTTCGGCCGCATCGGTCGCATGGTGTTCCGCGCGGCGGTTCAAAACTTCGCGAACGACATCGAAGTGGTCGGCATCAACGACCTGCTGGAGCCCGACTACCTGGCCTACATGCTGAAGTACGACAGCGTGCACGGCCGCTTCAAGGGCGACGTGGCGGTTGACGGCAACACGCTGATCGTCAACGGCAAGAAGATCCGCCTGACCGCGGTGAAGAACCCGGCCGAGCTGAAGTGGGACGAAGTCGGCGCCGACGTGGTGGTCGAGTCCACGGGCCTCTTCCTGACCAAGGAAACCGCCGAAGCCCACCTGAAGGCCGGCGCCAAGAAGGTCATCCTGTCGGCCCCGTCGAAGGACGACACGCCGATGTTCGTCTACGGCGTGAACGACAGCACCTACGCCGGCCAGGCCATCATCAGCAACGCCAGCTGCACCACCAACTGCCTGGCGCCCGTGGCCAAGGTGCTGAACGACACCTTCGGCATCAAGCGCGGCCTGATGACCACCGTGCACGCCGCCACCGCCACGCAAAAGACCGTGGACGGCCCATCCAACAAGGACTGGCGCGGCGGCCGCGGCATCCTGGAGAACATCATCCCCAGCAGCACCGGCGCCGCCAAGGCCGTGGGCGTGGTCATCCCCGAGCTGAACAAGAAGCTCACCGGCATGGCCTTCCGCGTGCCCACCTCCGACGTGTCGGTGGTGGACCTGACCGTGGAGCTGAACAAGGAAGCCAGCTACGAGGACATCTGCAAGGCCATGAAGGCCGCCTCCGAAGGCGCGATGAAGGGCGTGCTGGGCTACACCGAGGACAAGGTGGTCTCCACCGACTTCCGCGGCGAAGCCATGACCTCGGTGTTCGATGCCGAGGCCGGCATCGCCCTGGACAAGACCTTCGTGAAGGTGGTGTCCTGGTACGACAACGAGTGGGGCTACAGCAACAAGGTGCTGGAGATGGCCCGCGTGGTGGCCGCCAAGTAATCCGGTCCCCGGGCGCCCCTTGCCGGGCGCCGGCAAGCTGAACAGAGCCCGCAATCGCGGGCTTTTTCTTTGGGCGGCCCCAGGGTACGTCCAGCAACATTCGGCCACCGTGCCTTGCCTACACTCGCCGTCATGAAACCGTTGCTCCTTCCCCTGCTGCTGGCGGTGACCACCTTCGCATCCTTTGCCGCCGAGCAGGCGCCGCGCCTGGCCGCGGTGACCTCGGTGGACACGGGGCGGGTGATCGTCAAGTTCAAGTCCGACGCCAGCACCGTGCGTGCGCGGGCCTTGTCGGCCAGTGCCGCCAGCGAGACGGCGGCCCAGGTGCTGGGCGAGCGCGCCGGCACCCTGGGCAGCCGCGTCGGCCTGGCCTTGAAGGCCGGCCACGCGGTGGGCGAGCGGGCGCAGGTGGTCACCGCCGACGGCATGACCAGCGCCCAGCTGGCCGCCCGCCTGGCGGCCGACAGCGAGGTGGAGTACGCGGAGCCGGATCGGCGGATGACGCGGCTGGACACGACGCCGAACGACACCTACTTCCAATCCGGGCCTGCCGCGGGGCCGGCCGTCGGCCAGTGGTTCCTGCGTGCGCCGGCCGGGGAGGCGGCGGCAGCCATCAATGCGGTGCGTGCCTGGGATTTCTCGAAGGGCGGCGCTGCGGGGCAGGGCGTTGTCGTGGCGGTGCTGGACACCGGCGTCCGCACCGACCATCCCGACCTGGTCAACAAGCTGGTGGCCGGCTACGACATGGTGTCGGACACCACCATCTCCAACGACGGCAACGGCCGTGACAGCGACCCGAGCGATCCGGGCGACTGGGTGAGCGCCAGCGAGGCGAACACCGGCAGCTTCTCCAGCTGCCCGCAGGCCCGCAGTTCCTGGCACGGCACGCAGGTGGCCGGCATCATCGGCGCCGAGACCAACAACGGCGCGGGCGTGGCCGGTGGCGGCTGGAACGTACGGGTGCAGCCGGTGCGCGTGCTGGGCAAGTGCTACGGCAACGAATCGGACATCGCCGCCGGCATTCAGTGGGCGGCCGGCATCTCGGTGGCGGGCGTGCCCGCCAATCCCACGCCGGCCAAGGTCATCAACCTCAGCCTGGGCGGCACCGGCAGCTGCAGTCGCACCTACCAGGACGCCATCAATGCCGCGGTGGCCCGTGGCGTGACGGTGGTGGTGGCGGCCGGCAACACGGCCGGCCACGCGGTGGGGGCGCCGGGCAACTGCAGCAACGTGATCACCGTGGGCGCGCTGCGCCATGTGGGCACCAAGGTGGGCTACTCCGACGTCGGGCCTGAAGTGACGCTCAGCGCGCCGGGCGGCAACTGCGTCAACGCCGACAACAGCGGCCCCTGCCTGTACCCCATCCTCACCACCTACAACAGCGGCACCACCACGCCGGGCACGTCGACCTACAGCGACGGCACCACCCACCCCAGCGTGGGCACCAGCTTCTCGGCGCCCCAGGTGGCGGCCACGGCGGCGTTGATGCTGGACCTGCAGCCCGGCCTCAGTCCGGCGCAGGTGAAGGCGATGCTGCAACGCTCGGCCCGCACCTTCCCGAGCAGCGGCGTGGTGGCCAATGACCTGGGCCCGATCGCCCAGTGCCGCGCGCCCAACGGCATCGACCAGCTGGAGTGCTACTGCACCACCAGCACCTGCGGCGCCGGCATGCTGGACGCGGGCGCGGCGGTGGCGCTGGCGCAGCAGGCGCAGGGTGCGGTGGCCACGGTGGCCGTGTCGGCCAGCACCACGGCGCCCACCGCGGGCCAGACCGTGTCGCTGACCGCCAACACCTCGGCACCCGCCGAGCGCTTGCCGGTCACCGTGGCCTGGTCCATCACGCAGGGCGGCACGCTGGCCACGTTGACGGCCAGCGGCGCCACCGCCACCCTGACCCCCACCGGCGCAGGCACGGTGGTGGTTCAGGCCGCCGTGACCGATGCGTTGGGCTTCACCACGACCACGAGCCAGACCTTCACGGTGGCAGCGGCCACCAGCGGCGGCACCGACAGCGGTTCGTCGTCCAGCAGCGGTGGCGGCGGTGGTGGCGGCGCGATGAGCCTGACTTGGCTGGCCCTGCTGGCCGCGGCCACGGTGGCGCTGCGGCGGGTGCGCCCCGCCGCCTGAGGCGTCACTGGCGCGGCTTGCAGGTCTCGAAGCCGCCCCCCAGGGTGGCTTGCGGCATCGCGATGATCTGCGCGGCCACCGCGGTGGTGGCGCGTTCCACCCGCAGGCGGTGCTGCACCCGCGGCGGCGCGGCCTGCACCACGCGGGCCGAGCGCACGCCGCGTGAACCCACGGCGGCCAGCGCGGCGTTGGCTTCTTCGGCCGTGCTGAAGCGGCCCAGCGACAGGCCGTTGTCCAGCTCGGCCGGCGACTTCACTTCCTCGAACGCCACCTTCAGCCGGCGCAGCTCTTCGGTCTTTTTCTGCAGCGCCTCGCGCGTGGGGTAGCGGCCCATGTAGACCAGCCAGGTGCCTGGCAGGTCGACCGAGATGCGGTGCCAGCTGCCCGCGGGCAGGTCGGCCAGCAATTGCTCGGCGGCGCCGATGTCGGCATCGGTGAAGGGGCCGGCTTCCATGCAGGTGCCCTGGGCGGCACGGGCGGCGGCGGCCACGGCATCGGCCAGCGCGGCGCTGGCGGCTTCTGGAGGCAGCAGCTTCACCGCATCGGGTTGCAGCTGGCGGGCCACGCGCTCGGGCTCGCGCTCGCGGGCGGAGGCCCCCAGCAGCGGGTCGAGCCAGCGTTCGGACCAGGCGAAGAACAAGGCGTTGGCCAGCAACAGCAGCAGGGCAAGGAGTCGGAGCATTCAGGGTGCGGCAAGCCGCCGGTGGTCGGTCAACGCAGCCGGACGCTGACGTCGCCGCTGGAAACCAGGTGGAGGGTAGCGCCGGGGCCTTCGCCCACGCGCATGCGCAAGGCGCCGTCCGCTGCCACGCCGTCGGCCACGCCTTCGGGCAGTTCGGGCAGCGTGGTGGTGATGGGCTGTCCGCGCAGCAGGTCGCGCTGGGCAAAGCGCTCGGCGAAGGCGGCAAAGCCTTCACGCTCGAACGCCAGCAGCGCCTGCGCCAGGGGCACGGCCACCTGCTGCAGCGCGCCCGGGGCGGTGATGTCGGGCTGGCGTTCCTGCAGGCAGGCGTAGCCGGTGCTCAGCTCGCGCAGCGATTGCGGCAGCACGTTCAGGCCCACGCCCACGATGGCCATGCGGCGGCTGCCCACCATCACGGTCTCGATCAGCACGCCGCCCAGCTTGCGGCCCTGGCCGGGGCCGTCCATCAGCCACAGGTCGTTGGGCCACTTCAGCGCCAGGCGTGGGCCGGGGCCGGCGGCGGGGCCGTCCAGCGCCTCGGCCAGTGCCACGCCCACGGCCAGCGACAGGCCCGACCAGTCGCGCGGGGCCAGCGGCAGCGAGAGCGAGAAGGTGAGCGAAGCGCCCGCGGTGCTTTGCCAGTGGCGGCCATGGCGGCCGCGGCCGCGCGTCTGCTGCTCGGCCACCAGCAGGCAGGGCTGGGTGTCGCCGGTGCGCCGGCCATGGGGCGATCGCTCGTCGTCACGGTCGCGGGCGTCCAGCGTGCCGGGCAGGGTGACGGGCTGGTCGCGGCGGCCGCTGTAGTCGCGGGCGCGGTCGATCAGCTGGGTGTTGGTGGAATCGGCGCGGGCCACCACCTCGACCGAGATGCCGGGCAGCAGCGGCTGCAGTTGTTCCCACAGGCGCTCCGCGCCCCAGGGCAGGTGATTGGGCTCGGGGGACATCACAAGAAGAAAAGTGCCGGCGCCTCAGCGCTTGGGTGCCAGCATGGTGCCGCGGCAGTTGGGGGCGCCGCAGTAGCAGGCGAACTGCTTCTTGACCTTGGCGGTGTGGCGGCCGTCCAGCACCAGGCCGTAGTCGAAGTACAGCTCTTCGCCGGGCAGCACCGGCCGCAGCGTCTTGATGAAGACGCGGCCATCCACCTCGTCGGCCTCGCAATTGGGGTCGCAGGAGTGGTTGATGAAGCGCGAGGAATTGCCGCCGTGCGCGCCATCGATGACGTGCTGGTCGTCGATGTGGAAATAAAAGGTATGGTCGGGTTGCGACGGATCGTGTGGATGCCGGCGCAGCGCCTCTTCCCAGGTGATCACCTCGCCGGTGTACTCGAACAGGGTTTCGCCGGGCTCCAGCGGCCGCAGCGCGAACACGCCCCTGCCGTGCACGCCGGAGCGTCGGACCTGCGTCCGGCGGCCGCCGGTGCGGGCCTGCGCGCCGGTGGCGGCAGGGCCTTCAGTGGGGGCGGCTTGCGTGTCGGTTTTCATTCGGTACATTGAAATACGGATGCGCGCGCGTATGTGTGCGTGCGCGCGAGAGATGGAATTGTAGGCAGACGCGGCCGCCGAACGGGCGGGCACGGCTGACCATTGAAGGCACAACAAGGCTCATGGGCAAGTCACTGATCATTGCGGAAAAGCCGAGCGTGGCCCAGGACATCGTGCGGGCGCTGACCCCGGTCTCGGGCAAGTTCGACAAGCAGGCCGACCACTTCGAGAACGACACCTACGTCGTCACCTCGGCCGTCGGCCACCTGGTGGAAATCAAGGCGCCGGACGAATACGACGTCAAGCGCGGCAAGTGGAGCTTCGCCAACCTGCCGGTGGTGCCGCCGCACTTCGACCTGGCGCCGATCGACAAGGCCAAGTCGCGCCTGTCGGCGGTGGTCAAGCTGGTCAAGCGCAAGGACGTCACCGAACTCATCAACGCCTGCGACGCGGGCCGCGAGGGTGAGCTGATCTTCCGTTTGATCGTGCAGTACGCCGATGGCGGCAAGGGCAAGCTGGACAAGCCGGTGCGCCGGCTGTGGCTGCAGAGCATGACGCCGCAGGCCATCCGCGATGGCTTCGAGCGCCTGCGCAGCGACCAGCAGATGAAGGGCCTGGCCGACGCCGCACGCAGCCGCTCCGAGGCCGACTGGCTGGTGGGCATCAACGGCACGCGGGCGATGACCGCCTTCAACAGCCGCGACGGCGGCTTCTTCCTGACCACCGTGGGCCGGGTGCAGACGCCCACGCTGTCCATCGTGGTCGAGCGCGAAGAAAAGATCCGCAAGCACGTGGCCCGCGACTACTGGGAGATCAAGGCCCAGTTCGCGGCCCAGGCCGGCGAGTACGAGGGCAAGTGGTTCGACCCCGCCTTCAAGAAGAACGACGACGCCGAGCGCCGCGCCGACCGGGTATGGACCGCCGCCGAGGCCAACGCCATCGCCGAGGCCTGCCGCGCCCAGCCCGCCGCGGTGACCGAAGAAGCCAAGCCCAGCACCCAGGCCAGCCCGCTGCTGTACGACCTGACCACGCTGCAGCGCGAGGCCAACTCGCGCTTCGGCTTCAGCGCCAAGACCACGCTGAGCCTGGCGCAGGCGCTGTACGAAAAGCACAAGGTGCTGACCTACCCCCGTACCGACTCGCGCGCGCTGCCCGAGGACTACGTGGGCGTGGTCAAGCAGACGATGGAGATGCTGTCCAACGAAGACCTGCCCGGCCCGCTGCGCGAGCTGGCCGGGCATGCCCGCAAGGCGCTGAACGAGGGCTATGTGAAGCCCACGAAGCGCGTGTTCGACAACAGCAAGGTGTCGGACCACTTCGCCATCATCCCCACGCTGCAGGCGCCCAAGAGCCTGACCGACATCGAAGCCAAGCTGTACGACATGGTCGTCAAGCGCTTTCTGGCGGTGTTTTATCCCTCGGCCGAGTTCATGGTCACCACGCGCATTTCCACCGTGGCCAACCAGGGCAAGGAGTACAAGTTCCAGACCAACGGCAAGGTGCTGGTGCGCCCGGGCTGGCTGGCGGTGTACGGCCGTGAGGCGCAGGAAGACGACGCCAACCTGGTGCCGGTGGCCAAGGGCGAGACGGTGCGCACCGAGAGCGTGGACGTCAACCAGCTCAAGACCAAGCCACCCGCCCGCTACACCGAAGCCACGCTGCTGAGCGCGATGGAAGGCGCGGGCAAGCTGATCGACGACGACGAGCTGCGCGAGGCCATGGCCGAGAAGGGCCTGGGCACGCCAGCCACGCGGGCGCAGACCATCGAAGGCCTGATCCTGGAAAAGTACATGCTGCGCGAAGGCCGCGAGCTGGTGCCCACCGCCAAGGCCTTCCAGCTGATGACGCTGCTGCGCGGGCTGGACATCCCCGACCTGACCAAGCCCGAACTGACCGGCCAGTGGGAATACCAGCTGGCCGAGATGGAGCATGGCCGGCTGGACCGCGACCGCTTCATGGCCGGCATCGCCGAGATGGCCGAGCGCATCGTCAAGAAGGCCAAGGAATACGACCGCGACACCATCCCCGGCGACTACGCCACCCTGCACACGCCCTGCCCCAAGTGCGGCGGCAAGGTGAAGGAGAACTACCGGCGCTTTGCCTGCGTGGGCACCGAAACCGCCGCCAACCCGGGCTGCGGCTTTTCCATCAGCAAGATCCCGGGCGGTCGTGCCTTTGAAATCGCCGAGGCCGATGCGCTGCTGCGCGACAAGAAGATCGGGCCGCTGGAAGGCTTCCGCTCCAAGGCAGGCTGGCCCTTCACCGCCGAGCTGAAGCTGGCCTTCGACGGCGAGATCGACAACTGGAAGCTGGAATTCGACTTCGGCGAAGACGCCAAGAAGGCCGAAGGCGACGGCGAGCCGGTGGACTTCGGCGACCAGCAGAGCCTGGGGAACTGCCCCAAGTGCAAGGGCCAGGTGTTTGAGCATGGCAGCAACTACGTGTGCGAACACGCGGTGGCCACGCCCGCCACCTGTGACTTCAAGACCGGCAAGATCATCCTGCAGCAGCCGGTGCCGCGTGAGCAGCTGCACAAGCTGCTGACCGAAGGCAAGACCGACCTGCTGGAGAACTTCGTGTCCAACAAGACCCGCCGCAAGTTCAAGGCGCGGCTGGCCTACGACGCGAAGGAAGGCAAGGTCAGCTTCGAGTTCGAACCCCGCGCCGCCAAGGCGCCGGCCAAGAAGGCGGCGCGCAAAGTGGCATGAACTGGTGAATATGAACCGCCGCCAAAAGTGGCGGTGAAGCGCGGTCGAATACGCCCCTTCCAAAACGCCTGAGGGAGGGGTCATGAAGAACATGTTCATTGCGGCGGCCTGCGGGGCCGCCGCTCTTTTGCTGGCTGGCTGCGCCACCGAAGCCTCGCGCTCGGTGGAGGTGGCCAAGGTCGAATCGGCCGCCGCGCCTTACCGCGGCGCGCGTGTGCCGGTGGTGGTCGGCAAGTTCGACAACCGCTCCAGCTTCATGCGCGGCATCTTCTCGGACGGCGTCGACCGCCTGGGCGGCCAGGCCAAGACCATCGTCATCTCGCACCTGCAGCAGACCCAGCGCTTCAACGTGCTGGACCGCGACAACCTGGCCGAGGCCCAGCAGGAAGCCAAGTTCAAGGCCCAGGCGCAGGCCGTCAAGGGTGCGGACTACATCGTCACCGGCGACGTGTCCGAGTTCGGTCGCAAGGAAGTGGGCGACCAGCAGCTGTTCGGCCTGCTGGGTCGCGGCAAGTCGCAGATCGCTTATGCCAAGGTCACGTTGAACGTGGTCAACGGCGCCACCTCCGAGGTGGTGTATTCGGTGCAGGGCGCGGGTGAGTACAGCCTGTCCAACCGCGAGGTGATTGGCTTCGGCGGCACCGCCAGCTACGACGCCACGCTCAATGGCAAGGTGCTGGACCTGGCCGTGCGCGAAGCCGTGAACAAGCTGGTGGTGGCCTATGACGGCGCGCAGTGGGGCGCCGCCGCGAAGGTGGCGCCGTGAAGCGCGGCGCATGGCTGATGGTGGCCGCGGCCCTGCTGGGCGGCTGCGCCCAGGCGCCCAAGCCGCTGTACCACTGGGGTGCTTACCAGGACAGCTTGTACGAGCACTTCAAGGGCGACGGTCGCTCACCCGAGCAGCAACTGCAGACGCTGGCCGAGGCACAGCAGAAGGCGGCGGCCACCGGCACGCCGCTGCCGCCCGGCTTCCGCGCCCACGTGGGCCTGCTGCAACTGCGCCTGGGCCGTGATGCCGAGGCGCGCTCGCAGTTCGAGGCCGAAAAGGCGCAGTTCCCCGAGTCCGCGCCGTACATCGATTCGCTGCTCAAGCGCATGGATGGCCGCAAGTCCTGACCCGCCGCCCATCATGACCAAGACCTTGTTCAAGCTGCGCCGCACCGGCGCCCTGGCGCTGCTGTGCGCTGCCATGCTGCTGGGGGGGTGTGCCACCCAGCGCCAGCCCTACGACTACACCGCGTTCAAGCAGGCCAAGCCGGCCTCGCTGCTGGTGCTGCCACCGCTCAACCAGTCGCCCGAGGTCAAGGGCGGCATCGGCGTGTGGTCGCAGGCCACGCTGCCGCTGGCCGAGGCCGGCTACTACGTGATGCCGGTGTCGCTGGTGGAAGAAACCTTCCGCGAGAACGGCCTGACCACCGCGGCCGACATCCATGCGCTGGACCGCGCCAAGCTGCGCGAGGTGTTCGGCGCCGATGCGGCGGTGTACCTCACCGTGCAGCAGTACGGCACCAGCTATGCGGTGGTCAGCAGCAATACCGTGGTGGCGGTGGAGGGTCGCATCGTCGACCTGCGCAGCGGCGAGCTGCTGTGGCAGGGCAAGGCCACGGCCTCGTCGGCCGAGCAGCAGCAAAGCAACCAGGCGGGCCTGGTCGGCCTGCTGGTGCAGGCGGTGGTGTCGCAGATCATCGCCAGCAGCACCGATGCAGGCTACCGCTACGCCGGCATCGCCTCGAACCGCCTGCTGTCGGGCGGCGTTTTCAACGGCGTGCTGTACGGACCGCGTTCGCCGAACTACGGCAAGCCCTGACGAGGGCATGCGGGCCGGCGCGGGCCAGGGTTGACCCGTAGCCGCGATACTCCGGCCTGCATGACCCTCGCCGTCTTCTACAAGCTCGTTGCCATCTTCCTCACCGCCGGCCTGGGCTGGGTGGTGGGGCGCATGCGGTGGCTGGGCGATGAGCGCAAGGGGGCCGACCCGGCGCGCACGCTCAGCAACGCGGCCTTCTACATCTTCGTGCCGGCACTGCTGTTCCGCACCACCTCGCGGCTCGACTTCGCGCACATGCCCTGGGGGCTGATCGGCGCCTTCTTCGTGCCGGTGGTGGGCCTGGCGGTCATCGTCTACGCCATCGGCCGCCACCGCAACCGCGCCGGCAGCGGCGCGGCGGCTGCGCCCGCGGTGCGGGCGGTGTCGGCCAGCTTCGGCAACACGCTGCAGATCGGCGTGCCGATGGCCGCGGCGCTGTTCGGCGAAGCCGGGCTGGGCCTGCACATCACCATCGTCAGCCTGCATTCGCTGACGCTGCTGACCGTGCTCACCACGCTGGCCGAGCTGGATCTGGCGCGTGCCCGCGCCCGCCATGAAGAGGCCGGCGGCGGCACGCTGCTGGCCACGCTGAAGGTGACGGTGCGCAACACCATCATCCACCCGGTGGTGCTGCCGGTGCTGGCCGGCATGGCCTGGAACCTCACCGGCCTGGGCCTGCCCGCGGTGGTGGACGAGGTGCTGGTGCAACTGGGCTCGGCCGTGGTGCCGCTGTGCCTGACGCTGATCGGCATGTCGCTGGCCTACTACGGCCTGCGCGGCAGCCTGCGCGGCGCCGTGGCGCTCACCTTCACCAAGCTGATGGTGCTGCCGGCGGTGGTGCTGGTGGTGGCGCACTGGGGCTTCGGCCTGCAGGGCCTGCCGCTGCAGGTGGCGGTGATGATGGCGGCGCTGCCCGCCGGCAGCAACACGCTGATGTTCTCGCAGCGCTACGAGACGCTGGAAGGCGAGACCACCTCCACCATCGTGCTGTCGACGCTGGCCTTTGCCGCCACCGCGCCGATCTGGTTGGCCGTGCTGGCCTGGGTGGGTTGACCGGCTCGGCGACAATCGGCGCACCATGCCGAACGACACCGCCACCTCCGTTCAAGACATTCCGGCCTACATGGCCCGCGTGGGCACTGCCGCCCGCGCCGCCGCCACGGTGATGGCCGCTTCGCCCACCCAGGCCCGCAATGCGGCGCTGATCGAGCTGGCGCGCCTGCTGCGCGCCAGCGTGGCCGCGCTGGACGTGGACAACGCCCGCGACCTGGACGCCGCCCGCGCCAACGGCCTGGCCGGCCCCATGCTGGACCGGCTGAAGCTGGGCGCCAAGGTCATCGACACCGTGGCCGAAGGCTGCGAGCAGCTGGCCGCGATGCCCGACCCGATCGGCGAGATCACCGGTGTCAAGCGCCGGCCGAGCGGCATCTCGGTGGGCCAGATGCGTGTGCCGCTGGGCGTGTTCGGCATGATCTACGAGAGCCGGCCCAACGTGACCATCGAGGCTGCCTCGCTGGCCATCAAGAGCGGCAATGCCGCCATCCTGCGCGGCGGCTCCGAGGCCATCCACTCCAACCTGGCGCTGTGGCGCCTGGTGCAGCAGGCGCTCACCACCGCCGGCCTGCCGCCCGAGGCGGTGCAGCTGGTGGAAACCACCGACCGTGCCGCGGTGGGCCGGCTGATCGCCATGCCCGAGCATGTGGACGTGATCATTCCGCGCGGCGGCAAGTCGCTGATCGAGCGCATCAGCGCCGAAGCCCGCGTGCCGGTGATCAAGCACCTGGACGGCAACTGCCACGTGTATGTGGATGCCGACGTGGACCTGGACCTGGCGGTCAAGGTCACCGACAACGCCAAGACCCAGAAGTACAGCCCCTGCAACGCCGCCGAATCGCTGCTGGTGCATGAGCGGCAGGCCGCGGCCTTCCTGGGCCGCATCGGCGCCGTGTTCGCGGCCAAGGGCGTGGAATGCCGTGCCGATGAGCGCGCCGCCGCCATCCTGCGCGACGTGCCGGGCCTGGCGGTGCAGCCGGCCACCGAGGCAGACTGGGCCGAGGAATACCTGGCGCCGGTGATCAGCGTCAAGGTGGTTGATTCGGTCAACGAAGCCATTGCGCACATCAACCGCTATGGCTCGCACCACACCGACGCCATCCTCACCACCAACCACCCCAACGCCATGCGCTTTCTGCGCGAGGTGGATTCGGCGAGTGTGATGGTCAACGCCAGCACCCGCTTTGCCGACGGCTTCGAGTACGGCCTGGGCGCGGAAATCGGCATCAGCACCGACAAGTTCCACGCCCGCGGCCCGGTGGGCCTGGAAGGCCTCACCTCGATGAAGTGGGTGGTGCTGGGCAACGGCGAAGTGCGCACCTGATTGGGCGCCGCAGGGGCTGTTCAAAGCCCCTGCAGCAGCTGCCTCAGGGCAGCACCACCGTCGCCGCCGCCTGCTGCTTGCGCAGCGCGGCATCACGCGGCAGCAGCAGCCGCTGCGCCACCAGCTGGTCGGCCGCCGTCGTCACCGCCGCCACATAACCGGCCTGGGTGCCGTACAGCGCTTCCAGCGAAGGTCGGGTGTCGCCCGCCGCCAGCCGTGCCGCTTCCGTCTTGTGGAAGGGGATGAAGCTGCCGGTCAGGTTGGACAGGTCGACGATGCCGGGCGTGGCCACGTAGTTGAACTCGATGCTGGTGCCCAGCGGCGCCTGCGCCTCCACGCTGCGGATGCCGGCCTTGGTCAGGCCCGTGCCGGCGTCCACCTGCGGCACCAGGATCGCATAGTCGCGGCCGGTGTAGTAGGGCGGTAGCAGCGTGGCGATGCCCGATTCGTCCTGCGGGATGTACTGCGGCCCGAAGTCGAACAGCGGAAAGCCGTTGTAGCGCGCCAGGTAGTTGAAGTCCGGGATCGCGTTGGCCGTGCCGCCCACCGGCCAGGTCAGCCCCTTCATCGCCGGGAACACCAGCTGCTCGGGCCGCACCAGCGTGCCGTCGGCCAGTTGGGGCACCTGGCTGGCCGGCGGTTCGGTGCCGCGCACCACCCAGTCTTCCAGCGCGATGAAAAGCGCGCGGAAGGTGTCGTTGAAGTGCACCACGGTGCCGGCCGGGTACACGTTGCGGCTGGGCGCGTAGCTGATGCTGGCGGTGCCGCCCGCGCCGCCGTGCTGGGTGCTGGCGTAGTAGTAGATGCGGGCGTTGTCGGGCTGCGTCAGGTCGCGAAAGCCGTAGGCATCGGTCAGCACCGGCGAGCCCTGCAGCTGCCAGAACTCGGTGCCCGACAGACCGAGGAAGAACTTCGGGCAGGTGGCCGTGGCGGCGCAGCGCTTCATCACGCCGCCCTGGCGGCCGCTGACATCGTCCACGTAGTCGGCGGCCAGGCCGCGCGGGGCCGTCTGGCCGAAGGCCGTGTGGTCGGTGCGCAGGCCGCCACCGCCGCCCGGCACCGCAAAGCGGGTGTTGATGTTGGTCTGCCGCGCGGCCACGTGCGCGTACATGCCGTCGAACACCTTGCTGCCGTCCAGCGCCTGGTTGAAGCCCAGGTGCAGGAAGGTCTTCATCGCATTGCCCGACTGCGAGGTGCCCTGGCCGATGGTGTGCGTGATGCGGCCGGCCAGCGGGTTGGCCGTGCCGGCCGAATCGGCGGCCTTGCCGCGGAAGAAGCTCACCGCGTCGCGCAGCGCGGCCAGGCCCACGCCCATCACCTTCGGGTCCTTGGCGATGTAGGTCAACTCATACAGGTACTGCGGATCGAAGCCGCCCTTCAGGCACACGCTGGTGGGGCTGGCGGTGCCGGGGAAGGGGTTGGCCGCCGCGTCGCAGGTGGCGAACTTCCAGTCGGCGGGCGGTATGGCCACGCGCGGGTCGGTCTCGTTGCGGCGGCGGGTCAGGCTGTAGCCGGCCAGGGTGTTGTCCAGGCTGGCCGGCTCGTACGGAACCATGCTGCCGTTGAACACGCCGCCGGGCAGGCTCATCGCCGGCGTGGCGGCGGTGGGCACCAGCTCTGACCGGTAGGGGCCGGTGATGCTGCTGCCGTCGGCATTGCGGGCCACCGGCACCGTGGCCGTCAGCCGCGCGGGGTTGCTCTTGGGCACGTCGCCCTGCCAGGCCGCGTACAGCATCACATAGCCGCGCTCCAGGTACACCGCATCGCTGGGCGTGGCGGCGGGGTTGAGCATCGTCAGGATGTTGCCGCGGTTGGGCGCGTCGTAGCGCAGCACGCCGCTGGCCTTGCTCATGTCCTTGGGCTTGAGCATCACGAACTCGGTGCTGTAGCTCACCAGGCCGTTGGCATTGCGCGGCGCCAGCTGCAGGTCCTGGATCACCGCGTTCTTCGGGTCGGCGGGGTCCACCTCGCCTTCGATCACGCCGGTGAGCTTCTCGTAGGCGCCCACGCTGCCGTAGGTGCCGGCAAAGTCTTCGGTGGCGCTGATGGTCAGGCGCAGCTGCGGCGTCTTGGCTGGCGTGGCCGGGTTGTCGCTGCCGCCATCGCCGCCGCAGGCGGCCAGCATCGCGGCGGCGGCCAGGGCCGCCAGGGGCAGGTGAAGTTGTCTATGCATGTCTCGTCTCCTCGTTGGGGTCAGCGGCAGCTGAAGTTGGCGGCGTCGTCGGTGCTGCCGCTGCCGCCGTACACGGCCTTGGCGGGCCAGGCGCACACGGGGCGGGTGCGCACCACCGCGCCATTGGCCACGCGCGAGGCCACGATGCGTTGCGGCGCGGTGCCTTGTTCCACCCAGCGGTCCAGCGCCGACAGCAGGTCGTGGTCGGCATCCACCACCGGCGGCGTGCCGGCATTGCCGAAGCTGGTGGCCCCCGGCCCACCCGAGCAGTGGCCCATGCCGGGCACCACGAACAGCTTGAAGAAGCGGTCCACCTCGGCCTGCGAGCCTTGCGCCGCCTTCACCTTCTCGTAGTAGGCGATGGTGTCGGTGGCCACCACCACCGGGTCGATCCAGCCCTGGAAGGTGATGAGCTTGGCGCCCGCCGCCTTGAAGGCCGAGAGGTCGGTGCTGGTCTGGTCGACCCGGCTGCCCACCTTGGCCAGCGCGAAGCTGAAGTCGCGGTCGAAGTCGAAGGTCCACCAGTTCCACTGCGGGTTCTCGAAGGCCCACAGGCGCCAGTAGTCGGTGCGCACCGGCTCGGCGCCGCCCCAGTAGCCGGGCCAGCCCGATTCGCTGCCGACCACCTGGCCCGGGTAGATCTGCACGCCGGTGCGCGGGTTGACCGGGCCGGCGTAGATCTTGCGCGCCGCAGCCACCTGCGCTGCCGTCAGACAGGTGGCGGCATCGGCGCCGCTGCACTGCAAGGAACCCACGTCGAAACGCGCGCTGGTGCATTGCCGCGGGTCTTCGATCACGCCGTCGGCCACGCCGTCGATGGTGTCGCAGGCGGCCACCGCGGCATTGGTGATGAGCGCGGCCTTGGCCGGCGTCAGCAGCAGCGCGGGATCGGCCTGGCTGCTGCGGTTGGACAGATAGCGCCACAGGAATTCGGCATTCAGTGCGGTGCGGTTGTTGCCCGGCGCACCGGCGATCACGCCGTCGAAGTCGGTGGGGTAGCGCTGCACCTGCGCATAGGCCTGGTGGCCGCCGGTGGAGCAGCCGTAGTAGTAGGCCCGCTTGGCCGGCTGGCCCTGCAGCGTGGCCACCAGCTGCTTGGCCGGTACGGTGATGGCGTGGATGGAGCGGCTGCCCCAGTCGGTGATCTTCTCGGGGTGGCCCAGGCCCCAGTCCATCGCATTGGGGTCACCCTGGTGGCCGGTGTCGCCACCGATGGCGGCATAGCCTTGCGCCAGCGCATAGGCCATGTCGCGGTAACTCAGCGCCGGGCTGTAGCCGCCGTTGCCGGTGGTCACCAGCTTGCCGTTCCAGGCGCTGCCCTGCGGCACCCAGGCCTCGAAGTTGATCAGCGAATCACCGGTGGGCGTGGCCTGCCCCTTGACCAGGCAGAAGGCCGGCAGCCCGGTCAACGCGCCATTGGTGCCGGGCGGCGTGTAGCTGCCGGCGGCCACCGGCGTGGCCGAGGTGATGGTGGCGTTGTCCAGCTTCAGCGCCGCGAAGCTGGCGGCTTCGCAGGCCAGGGCCACCGGCGTGGGCGTGGCGGGCGTGTCATCGCCATCGCTGCCGCCGCAGGCGGTGCAGGCCGCGGCGGCCAGCAGGGCCAGCCAGCGGGCGGGGTGGGGCTGCGCATGCGGCCCGGGCGGAGTAGGGGGGAACTTGGCCAATGTCGTCTCCTGGCGGTTGTGGTTTCGGGCGGCAAGGCTGCGCCCATCCGCCGTCTGCGCGGCGGTTGCGTTGGTTGTCTAGACAGGTGGACCGGAGTGCTCAGGCGCTCCCCGGCGCCGGGCTCACTCGGCTTCGATGCCGGCGGCCTTGATCACCTTGCCCCACTTCTGGGTCTCGGCGGCCTGGAACTTCGCCAGCTCGTCGGGCGTGGTGGTCCAGGGCTCGGAGCCGGCGGTGTCGAAGAAGGTCTTGGCCGCCGCGCTCTTCACCGCGGTGTGCAGCAGCTCGTTCAGCCGTGCCACCACCGGCGCCGGCGTGTTGGCGGGCACGTAGGCGGCGAACCAGTAGCCCATGTCGTAGCCCTTGACGCCGGCCTCGTCCAGCGTGGGCACGTCGGGCAGCTGGGCGCTGCGCTTTTGCGTGCTGTAGCCCAGCGCGCGCAGCTTGCCGGCCTTGACCTGCGGCACGCCGGTGGAGGTGTCGGTGATCATCAGGTCGATCTGGCCGCCCAGCAGGTCGGTGATGCCCAGCGGATTGCTCTTGTAGGGCACGTGCAGGATGTCCACCCCGGCCAGCTGCTTGAGCATTTCGCCGGCCATGCGGCTGGAGGAGCTGCCGCTGCCGAAGGTGAGCTTGCCCGGATTCTTCTTCGCGGCATTGAGCACATCGGCCACGCTCTTGTAAGGCGAGGCGGCATTGACCACCATCACCTGCCCGCCCTTGCCCAGGCCGGTGACGGGCGCAAAGTCCTTCACCGGGTCGTAGGGCATCTTCTTGTACAGGTGCTCGTTGGCCGCGTGCGTGGTGTTGGTGGTGATGAGCACGGTGTAGCCATCGGGCGCGCTGCGGGCCGCTGACTGGGCCGCCGGCATGCCGCTGGCGCCGGCCTTGTTTTCCACGACCACGGCCTGTTTGGTCTGCTCGGTGATCGACTGGCCCAGCGCACGTGCCAGCTGGTCGGTGGCGCTGCCGGCGGCAAAGGGCACGATGAAGGTCACAGGCTTCTCAGGGTACTTGCCCTGGGCCATCGCGGCCGGGGCCAGCGTGGCGGCCAGCAGCAGGGCCAGGGCCTGGCGGCGGGGAAAGGGGTACTGCATCGGGTTGTCTCCGGTTGTTGTGGATGGTGGGGATGGGCGTCAGTCAGGCCGGCCCGCGCAGCAGCGGCGCCAGCTCGGCGGGCAGCTGCAGCGGCAGGTCCAGCAGCAGGAAGGACAGCGCCTTGCCATGGCTGTCGAGGTTGAGCGCGTCGTTCACGCCGCCGTCCAGCACGTCGTCGAGCACGAAGTTCATCGCATGCAGCGTGGGCAGCAGATGGCGTTGCACCCGGCTGGGCCGGCGGTGCGCAAAGCGCTGCGCCACCACCGCTTCGGTGATCTGCTCGACGATGGGCGCATACAGCGCCGGCTGCCAGGCGATCACGCTGATGTTGGAGCGGTTGCCCTTGTCGCCGGTGCGGCCGTGGGCGGCGCGCCAGAGGGGCACGGTGATGAGCTGCGCACTCATGCCGCCACCCCCGCATCCAGCATCTCGAAGCGCGGATGCACCAGCGCGCGCGGCATCAGGCAAGAGACGGTGCCCAGCGTCGGCCGCAGCGTGGTACGCACGCCGCCGCCGCCGGCCGGGCCGCAGGTGTACAGCGCCAGCACCTCGCGCGCCAGGCGCTCGGCGCCGGCCTTGTGTGCATGGCGCAGCGCCACCCGCAGCCGCACGTCGGTGGCGCCGCCGTCGGGCGTGTCGGCCAGCCATTGGCCGGCGTCGTCGGCAAACACGCTGGCCACGCCGATCAGGTCGGCCCGCAGCGGCCCCAGGCCGGCCAGGCGTTCACGCAGCACCTGTGCGGCCAGCCGGGCGCGGCCTTCGGCGCGCGGGCCGGCGTAGGAGATCTCGCCTTCGGCCAGCCAGCCCGACTCAAAGCACACGTTGACCTTGAGCGTGTCGGTGCGTGCATGGCCGCGCACGCCCTGCAGCCGCACGCGGTCGGGGCCTTGCGGCAGCGCCTGGGCCTGGCTCAGGTCGGCCACCACGTCGGGCGTCAGGTAGGCGGCGGGGTCGTGCACCTCGTACAGCAGCTGTTCCTTCACCGTGTGCTCGGTCACCAGGCCGCCGGTGCCGGCCGGCTTGCCCAGCGTGCAGTGGCCGTCGGCATCGATCTCGGCAATCGGGTAGCCCAGCGTGGCCAGGCCGGGCACGTCCTTGACGCCCGGGTCGGCGAAGTAGCCGCCGGTGACCTGGGCGCCGCATTCCAGCAGGTGGCCGGCCATGGTGGCGCGGGCCAGGCGGTCCCAGTCGTCGGACGCCCAGCCGAAGTGCGCCAGCGCCGGCCCCACCACCAGCGAAGGGTCGGCCACGCGGCCGCACACCACGATCTGCGCGCCGGCCTTCAATGCATCGGCAATGGCTTCGGCACCCAGATAGGCATTGGCGCTGACCAGCGGCTTGTCGGCCAGTTGGCGGCGGTCAGCGTCGGCCAGGCAGCCCAGCAGTGCATCGCGGTGCTCGGCGCCCGACACGTCGTCGCCGCTGACCACGGCGATGCGCGGCGCCGACAGGCCCAGCTCGGCCGCCAGCGCCTGGATGCGCCTGGCCGCGCCGGCCGGGTTGGCCGCGCCGAAGTTGCTGACGATGCGGATGCCGTGGTGCAGGCAATCGGCCAGCACCGGACGCAGCAGGTCGTCCAGCAGCGGCTCATAGCCGGCCTCGGGGTTCTGGCGGCGGGCCAGCTGGGCCAGCGCCAGCGTGCGTTCGGCCAGCGTCTCGAAGATCAGCACCGCCGGGCCGCCGGCGTCGATCAGCGCCCGCACCAGGGGTGCGGCGGCATCGGTGCGGTCGCCGGAAAAACCGGCCGCGCCACCGATGCGCAAGGGTTGCGCAAGCATGGGTCTCCTCGGGTTTGCGGCCACTGTAGGCCGCGCCGATTCATCCGAGAATTCGAGAATTCGGATGGCTTGATCGGCAATACAGATGAATGTGTCCACCCGCCAGCTGCGGGCCTTCCTGGCGTTGGCCGAGCAGCGCAACTTCACCCGAGCGGCGGCGCTGTGCCACCTGTCGCAGCCGGCCTTCAGCGCGCTGATCCGCCAGCTGGAAGAGTCGCTGGGCCTGCGCCTCTTCGACCGCAGCACCCGCTCGGTGGCGCTGACGGCCGAAGGCGCCGAATTCGCGCTGTCGGCGCAGCGCGTGGTGGAAGAGTTCGAGCGCGCCGTGGCCGGCATGCACGACCATGCGGCCCGCCGGCGGGGCCGGGTGTCGGTGGCGTTGCTGCCCTCGCTGGCCGCCGGCTGGCTGCCCCAGGTGCTGGCCGGCTTCCAGGCGCGGCACCCGGGCATCGAGCTGCGGGTGGCCGACGTGCTGTCCGAGCCCTGCATCGAACGCGTGCGCCATGGCGAGGCCGATTTCGCGCTGGCCGCCACCCGCGCCGAAACCCCCGAGCTGCAGGCCGAGCCCTTTTGCAGCGACGACTTCTACCTGGTGTGCCCGGCCGAGCATCCGCTGGCCACGCTGCGCGAGGTGCGCCCGCGCGACGTCGCGGCCTGGCCCTTCATCCACCTCTCGCGCACGTCCAGCGTGCGGCAATACCTGGACGCGGCCACGCAGCCGCAGGCCATGCAGTCGGTGATGGAGGTGGACCAGCTGGCCACGGTGATGGGCATGGTGCGCGCCGGCATCGGCATCAGCGTGGTGCCGTGGCTCACGCTGTTCCATTTCCAGGCGCCCGGCGTGATCACGCGCCGGCTGGCGTGGCCCGGGCTGCAGCGGCACATCTACCTGGTGCGGCCGCGCGACCGCAGCCTGTCGGTGGCCGCGCAGGCGTTTTATGAGTGGGTGATGGCCCGCCGGCCCGAAGGCACGCAGCAGGCCGGTGGGCGCCGGCGCACGCCGGCGCCGCGGGCCGTCAGCGCGCCGCGTCGGGCAGCTCGATCTTGACTTCGAGCACTTCCAGGTCGTCCTGCTTTTCCAGGTGCACCTTGATGTCGTCGGGCGAGATCGACACGTACTTGGAGATCACCGCCACCAGCTCGCGCTGCAGCGCGGGCAGGTAGTCGGCGCGCGGCGCGCCGCTGCCGCTGCGCTCGTGCGCCAGGATGATCTGCAGCCGCTCCTTGGCAACGCTGGCGGTCTTCTTCTTTTCCCCGAGCAGGAAGGAGAGGAAGGACATGGGCTTACCTCCCACCGAACAGCCGCTTGAAGAAACCGGGCTTCTCGGCGTCGATGAAGCGCATCGGCCGCTCTTCGCCCAGGAAGCGGGCCACCACGTCCTGGTAGGCCTCGGACACGTCGCTGCCCTTCAAGTGGATGGCCGGCACGCCCTGGTTGGACGCATCGAGCACCGACTCCGATTCGGGGATGACGCCGATCAGCTTGATGCGCAGGATCTCCTGGATGTCGTTCAGCGACAGCATCTGCCCGCCTTCCACCCGCGAGGGGTTGTAGCGGGTGATCAGCAGGTGTTCCTTGATCGGCTCCTGGCCCTCGATGGCGCGCTTGGTCTTGCTGCCCAGCATGCCCAGGATACGGTCGGAGTCGCGCACCGAGGACACCTCGGGGTTGGTCACCACCACCGCCTCGTCGGCGTAGTGCATAGCCATCATGGCGCCCGTCTCGATGCCGGCCGGCGAGTCGCAGACGATGTACTCGAAGCCCATCTCGGCCAGCTCCTTGAGCACCTTCTCCACGCCTTCCTGGGTCAGCGCTTCCTTGTCGCGCGTCTGCGAGGCCGCCAGCACGAACAGGTTGTCGCACTGCTTGTCCTTGATCAGCGCCTGGTTCAGGTTGGCTTCGCCCTGGATCACGTTGATCAGGTCGTAGACCACGCGGCGCTCGCAGCCCATGATCAGGTCGAGGTTGCGCAGGCCGACGTCGAAGTCGATGACGGCGGTCTTGTGGCCCGCCAGGGCCAGGCCGGACGAGAAGCTGGCGCTGGTGGTCGTCTTGCCCACGCCTCCCTTGCCGGAGGTGACGACGATGATTCTGGCCATCGGTGGCTGGTCCTTTCTTGTGCAGACTTGGCTTGCGTACGGTGTGTCAGCGGCGCAGGCGCATCAGGCGCCCAGGCGCTCGATGACGAGCTTTTCGCCCTCGAGCCGCACTTGCGCCGGCTGGCCGACGATGTCCGCCGGCAGCGGGACATCGGTGGTGCGGTAGATGCCTGCCACGGAGACGAGTTGCGCCTCCATGCAGGTGGTGAAGATGCGGGCTTCGGTGTTGCCGCGCGCGCCGGCCAGGGCGCGGCCGCGCAGCGGTGCATAGACGTGGATGTGGCCGTCGGCGATGACCTCGGCGCCGAAGTTCACGGCCGCCAGCACGATCAGGTCGCAGCCGCGGGCATACACCTGCTGACCCGAGCGCAGTGGCTTGTCGACCACCATGGTGGCGGGCGCCTCGCCGGGCACGCGCACTTCGCGCACCACTTCCACTTCATGGATCACCTCGCGGATGACCTCGCGCACCTCGGGCTCGGGCGCCGGTGCGGCGGCCACGGGCTCGGGCGCCGGGGCGGGTGCGCCACGCGGCGCGCGCGGCGGCGGCGCGAAGTCGGGCGCTTCCACCAGACCGGCGGCCAGCGCGGCGGCCATCTGCTCGGGCGAGCCGCCCTTGGCGGCCACCGGCATCATGCGGTGCTGGCGCAGCAGCGCCACCAGCAGCGCGAAGTCGATCGGCTCGTGCTCGTCGCGCACGGCGGTCAGGTCCACCGCCACCGGGTCGTTGTCGAACAGGCCGGGGTTGTCGGCGCTGCGGGCGTCCAGCTCGCGGGCCAGCACCGACAGGTCGGCCGTCTTCAGCACGACGGCCACCAGCGTCAGCGCGGCGCTGCGCAGGTCGAAGATGTCGGGGGAGTTCGGCGGGGCAGCGACGGCCATGTCTCGGGGGTTTCGGAAAGTGGCTGAGTTTACCGGCGCGGGCGGCCTGCCCCTGCCCGCCGAGTGTGTTCAGACGTAGGGGCGCCGCTATGCTTCGCGCCCATGCGATCCCCTTCCAGCGCCCTCGTGCTCTTTTCCGGCGGCCAGGACTCCACCGCCTGCCTGGCCTGGGCCCTGGCCCGTTATGCCCACGTCGAGACGCTCGGCTTCGACTACGGCCAGCGCCATGTGGTGGAGCTGCAATGCCGCCAGCGCGTGCTGGCCGAGCTGCGCGCGCAGTTTCCGGCCTGGGGCCAGCGCCTGGGCGAAGACCATGTGCTGGACCTGCGGCTGCTGGGCCAGATTTCGGACACCGCGCTGACCGATGCGCGCGCCATCGAGATGGCCGCCAGCGGCCTGCCCAACACCTTCGTGCCGGGTCGCAACCTGCTGTTCCTCACCTTCGCGGCGGCGCTGGCCTACCGGCGCGGCGCCAGCGTGCTGGTGGGCGGTATGTGCGAGACCGACTACTCCGGCTACCCCGATTGCCGCGACAACACGCTCAAGGCGCTGCAGGTGGCGCTGTCGCTGGGCATGGCCGCGCCGATGACGGTGGAAACGCCGCTGATGTTCCTGACCAAGGCGCAGACCTGGGCCATGACGCAGGACCTGGGCGGCGAGGCGCTCAACGCCTTGATCGTCGAGCACACCCACACCTGCTACCTGGGCGACCGCACGCAGCGCCATGCCTGGGGCTACGGCTGCGGCCACTGCCCGGCCTGCGAGCTGCGCGCCCGCGGCCATGCCGAGTACCTGGCGGAGGCCGCTGCTTGACCAGCCGCGAACTGACGCTGCTGGCCGTTGGCGCCATCCTCATCTTCTGGATGGTGGGCGCCTACAACCGCATCGTGGCGCTGCGCAACCGCGTGGTGCAGGCCTGGGCGCAGGTGGACGAGCCGCTGCGCCGCCGCAAGGACCTGCTGGCCGCGCTGATGCCGGTGCTGGCCGAAGCCTGGCCGGCCGAGCAGGGCGCGGTGGAGGCGGTGAACGCCGCCCAGCTGCAGCTGACGCTGGCCACCGATGCGATGCGTGCCAAGCCGGTGCTGGCCGCTGCGGCCGAGCGCCTGGTGCAGGCCGACCGCCACCTGGCCGCGGCGCTGGTGCGCGTGCGTGCGCTGGCCGACCAGGACGCCGAGCTGAAGGCGAGAGACGACGTGCGCGACCGCCTGGCCGAGCTGCGCGAGGTGGAACTGCGCCTGGCCTTCGGCCGCCAGCTGTTCAACGACGCGGTGCAGGCCTGCAACGAGGCCGCGCACCAGTGGCCGACGCGGCTGCTGGTCAAGCTCTACGGCTTTGAGGACACGGGGCCGTTGTGAGCGCCCCGCTTTGAAACGTCAGCCCCGTTCGCCCATGATGGACGCCGTGGCCACCAGTTCTTCGAACAAGGCCATGGATGCCTGTCCTGACACCGCGTACGGGTCCAGCGTGGCCGTTTCCGAATACTTCAGCAAGATGGCGGGGTTGAGCCGCTGCAGGTTCACCTGGCCCATGGACCAGCCGGCAAAGCGCCGCTCGCGGATCTCGGCATAGTCCAGCAGCACCACGTCGGTGTGCCGCGGGTCGGCCACGATCTTGTTGTAGAGCGCGTTCACCGCCATGCGGCCGCCTTCCAGCACCTGCATGAAGATGCCGGAGGAAAAGCACAGCACGCCCGTCACCCCCTGCCGCGGGTTGGCCGACTTGCAGTGGCGCAGCAGCGTGTG
>NZ_CAXFDV010000343.1:0-17932 GCF_964001545.1 uncultured Aquincola sp. | reverse complement strand
CCGATGGACACGCCGCGGCCGGCGCCGACGTTGATCACTTCGCCCAGCGCCGCATCGGATCGGGCGACGGCCAGAAAGCCCTCCACCGTGTCGGCCACATAGTTGAAGTCGCGCACCGGCGCCAGCGAGCCCAGCCGCAGCACCCGCTGACCCGACAAAATCTGGCTGATGATGGCCGGGATGACGGCCCGCGCCGATTGCCGCGGCCCATAGGTGTTGAAGGGCCGTATGGTGGCCACCGGCACGCCGAACGAGAGGAAGTAGCTCTCGGCCAGCTTGTCGGCCCCGATCTTGGAAGCGGCATAAGGCGACTGGCCCTGCAGCGGATGCTGCTCGTCGATGGGCACGTAGCGCGCGGTGCCGTAGGCCTCGGAGGTGGAGGTGTGCACCAGGCGGCGCACGCCTTCATGGCGCGCGGCCTCCAGCACGTTGAGGGTGCCCAGCACGTTGGTGTGCACATAGCTGTGCGGCGCCACGTACGAGTACGGAATGGCGATGAGCGCGGCCAGGTGGAACACCGTGTCGCAGCCGCGCACCGCGTTGCGCACGCTGCCGGGGTCGGCGATGTCGCCGGCCACCACCTCCAGCCCCGGCGTGCCGGCCAGGCCTTCCAGGTGGCCCCAGTGGCCGCGGGCGTTGTAGTGCACGAAGGCGCGCACCGGGTGGCCCTCGGCCAGCAGGCGTTCCACGAGGTGGCTGCCGATGAAGCCGGCGGCGCCGGTGACCAGCACGGTAGGGGTCATCAGGCGATCTCCTGCGCGGTGGGGGCGGGGGTGGGTGTGGGGGTGGCCTCGAAGCAGCTGCGCTGCCAGATCTCGAGGTTGAGCAGGCACCACAGCAGCTTCTCGTGGTTGCGCCGGCCGCGGTCGTGTTCGTCGAGCAGGCGCTGCAGCACCTGCGGGCGGTAGTAGCCGCGGGTGCGCGACGAAGGGCCGGTCAGGCTGTCGCGCAGCAGCTCGCGCAGGTGGCCGCGCAGCCACAGGTTCACCGGCAGCCGGAAGCCCACCTTGGGCCGGTGCAGGATCTCGGCCGGCAGCACCCGCTGCATGGCTTCGCGCAGCACCCACTTGCTGGTGCTGCCGCGCAGCCGCTGGCGGTCGGGCAGCGCGCTCACCCACTCGGCCAGCCGGTGGTCCATGAAGGGCATGCGGCTTTCGATGGAAGCGGCCATGGTCATGCGGTCGCCGCGTTCCAGCAGGTTGTCGGGCAGCCAGCTGGCCTGGTCGAAGTGCAGGATGCGGCGCAGCGGGCTCAGGCCCTGCGGGGGGGCAAAGGCCGAGGCATCGGGCGGCAGGCGGGCCGGCGGCAGGCGCAGCAGGGCCACGCGTTCGTCGGGCGACAGGGCACCGAACCAGCGCGGCATGCGGTCCTCGAAGCGTTCGAGGTTGAGCGTGGCGGCCAGCGTTTGCCAGCGCGCGAAGCGGTAGGGCAGGGCCCGCACGGCCGGCTCCAACAGGCCTTGCCGCAGCGCAGCCGGCAGCCGCTGCCAGGCGCCAGCGTACTGCTCGAAGCGGTGCTTGGGATAGCCGGCCAGCAGCTCGTCCGACCCTTCGCCGGTGAGCACCATCTTGACCGACTGGCGCGCCTGCATCGACAGCAGGTAGATGGGCACGTCGGCCGTCTCGGCCACCGGCGCATCACGAAAGTGCGCCATCGCCGGCAGCTGGTCGGCCAGGTGGCGGGCGGTGATCTCCAGCTCATGGTGTTCGGTGCGGCAGGCCGTGGCCACCTGGCGGGCATAGGCCAGCTCGCTGTAGGCGCTTTCGGCAAAGCCCACCGAAAAGGTCTTGACCGGCAGCCGGCTGTGGCGCGCCATCAGCGCCACGATGGCCGACGAATCGATGCCGCCCGAGAGGAAGGCGCCGAACGGCACGTCGGACACCATGCGCATGCGCACCGCGCGGTCCAGCTCGGCCAGGAAGCCGCCGGCCGCATCGGGCAGCGGCGGGCCGGCGGGCCGGGGCAGGCCATCGGGCGGCTGCCAGTAGCGCTGCTCGGTCACCCGGCCGGCCTGCCACAGCAGCAGGTGGCCGGGCATCAGCTTGCGCACGCCGGCCCACAGGGTGCGGGGGCCGGGCACGTAGCGCCAGCCGAAGTAGTGCCACAGCGCATCGGCATCCAGCTCGCGCCGCAGCCCAGGCCAGGCCAGCAGCGCCTTGATCTCGGAGGCGAAGATCAGCGCGCCGCCCGGCTCGGCGACGAACAGCGGCTTCTTGCCGAAGCGGTCGCGCGCCAGGAACAGCCGGTCGTGGCGCGCGTCCCAGATGGCGAAGGCGAACATGCCGTCCAGGTGGTGCACGCAGTCGGTGCCCCACTCCTCCCAGGCATGCACCAGCGTCTCGGTGTCGGAGCGGGTGGCAAAGCGGTGGCCGGCCGCCTCCAGCGCCAGGCGCAGCGCCGCATGGTTGTAGATCTCGCCGTTGAACACCACCTGCACCCGGCCGTCTTCATTGCCCATGGGCTGGTGGCCGGTGGACAGGTCGATGATGGCCAGGCGCCGGTGGGCCAGGCCGATGCGGTGGCGGCCGTCGGCGCTCGTCGCATCGAGAAAGCCTTCGTCGTCGGGCCCGCGGTGGGCGATGGCCCGGGCCATGCGGCGTAGCGCCGCCGCTGCGGCATCGGCCGGGGCGGGGGCGACGAAGCCGGCGATGCCGCACATCTCAGATGCTCGCCCGGATGGCGTTGTCGATGTTGTGCGCGCAGGCAAAGCCCAGCGGCCAGTTCAGCGCCACGCGGGGCAGGGCGGTGGGCTCCTGCTGGCCGGTGATCACGCCGTCGATCGCGGTGTAGGCGCCCTGGTAGCCGGCGCGCCGCACGGCGGCCCGCACCGCCTCGTTGCAATGGTCCGGCCCGCCGTAGGGGTAGGCGAAGGTGGCCACCGGCTGGCCGGTCTCGCGCTCGATGCACCGCTTGGCACCGGCCCCCTGCCGCTCGAGCTCCTGCGCGTCCACCTGCGCCAGGTTGAGGTGGTCGGCCGAATGCGCGCCGATCTCGAAGCCTTGCCCGGCCAGCGTGCGCAGCTGGGCCCAGTCCATCAGCGCATCGCCTTCGGCGGGCCGCTCCTGCACCTGCAGGCGGGCGGCCAGTCGGTCCAGCACGGCGGGCAGTTCGGTCGTGGGCCGCCGGCGCATTGCAGCGCCCAGGCGCTCGGTGGCGTCGCGGCGTTCGGCCTCGGTGGTCAGCGGCAGCTGCTCGGGCAGGTCGGTGCCCGGCAGCAGGCCGTCGCAGGGCAGGCGGCCGGCGGGCGCCTCGCGCAGCAGCGCGGCCAGGCGGTCCCACCAGAAGCGGCGGTGGCTGCCCACGTAGCCGCTGACCACGTAGAACGCCGCCGGCACGCCCAGCCGCCGCAGAATGGGCGCCGCCACCAGGAAGTTGTCGGCATAGCCGTCGTCGAAGGTGACGGCAAAGCGCGGGCGCCCCGCGCCCGGCTGCAAGGCCTGCGATGGCGTGACGGGCTCGAAGTGGCGCAGCATGAAGCGGATCTGCGCTTCGAAGGTGGCCGAGGTGATGCCTTCGTCCACCGTCATGCCCGCCTTGCGCCGCTGGCGGCTGGCCAGCACCCGGTGGTAGCAGAGCACCGCCGTCAGCCCGCGCTGGCGGGCCAGCCGGCGCCACTGCAGCGCACAGGCCCCGCTGTGGTAGCCCAGCGGGCTGCACAGCTTGCGCAGCTGCCGCGGCAGGCTCAGGCCGGCGTGCATGGCAGGCGGCCTGGCGGCTGCCAGGGCAGGGGCGGCACGGGCGTGGCCGCTGCGCAGGGTTGCAGGTCGGGCCCGACCGGGTGTTGCCACTGAAGCGGCGGCGCCAGCGCCGCCGTGGGCTGGCCGCACACCAGCGCGGCCACATGGCCGGCGGCCAGGTCCCAGCCCTGCAGTTGCCAGTGCCAGGGCAGGCCCTCTTCATCGGGCAGCTGCACCGGGCCGTGCAGCCAGGCTGCGGCAGCCGGCACCGGCGGTTCTTCAGCCAGCCCGGTGCCGCGGGCCTTGGCCATGGCTTCGATCACCGTCCACCAGCGGAAGAAGGGCCGGGACTGGCCGGCCTGCAGCGCGGCGCTGCAGGGGGCCAGCGCATCGGCCGCCAGGTGCGCCTGCAGCATGGCGGGCTCGGCATGGCCGGGCGCGATGCGCTCCAGGTCGATGCCCAGGCGCTGCGGCGGACACGGCCCCGGCCGGCCGCTGCCGGCCAGCGCGATCAAGGCCCGCTCGCCGCGGTGCGACAGGCTGAAGTCCAGCTGGTGCCCTGGAAGCCGGAGCCGCCCGAAGCGGCCGCAGGCCCAGCGCAGCGCCGCCGGTTCGGCCCCGGTGCGCCGGGCCACCAGGCGCCGCAGCGCGGCCCGCCGTGCGATGAAGCGGCGGCGGTCGGCCGCGAACACCAGCCGCGCGGCGCGTGCCTGCTCGGCAGGTTCCAGGCAGCGCCAGTCGGCCGCTTCGCCGCTGCCGGGTGCGTCCAGCGCGATGGTCCACAACTGCACGTCATGGGCCCCTGGCAGGCCGCTCATGCCCACGCCCCTTGCCACCGGCCCAGCGCACGGCGCAGGCAGCCGAGCACCGCTTCGCGCTGGGTGGTGGGAAAGAAGTGCCCGCCCGGGAACACCTTCAGCTCGAAGTGCTCGGTGGTGTGCCCTTCCCAGGCCCGCGCATCGGGCAAGGGCACGCTGGCATCGCTGGCGCCGGCCAGCACCAGCAAGGGCACCGCCAGCGGCGCCAGCGCCATCGGCTCGCGCATTTCCACCACCCGCAGGTCGGCGCGCAGCGTGGGCAGGGTCATCAGCAGCAGCTCGCGCAGCTCGGGCTCGAAGCGGGCGCCGTAGCGCTCCTCGATCGCGGCGGCCAGCTGCGCATCGGGCATCTCGCACAGCAGCGGCCGGCGCGCCGGCAGGTGCGGCGCGCGCGCGCCGGAGGCGATCAGCAGCTGCGGCAGCTCATGCCCCTCGGCCTGCAGCCGCAGCACCAGCGCATGCGCCACGTGCGCGCCCATGCTGTGGCCGAACACTGCGTAAGGCCCGCGGCACCAGGGCCCGATGGCCTGCACCATCGCCTGCACCAGGCAGGCCATGTCGGCATGCGGCGGCTCCTGCAGGCGGGTCTCGCGGCCCGGCGGCTGCACCGGCATCAACTCGATCTGCGGCCCCAATGCCGACGCCCAGCCGGCATAGGCGGCGGCGCCGCTGCCCGCATGCGGCAGGCAGAACAGGCGCAACGCACCGGAGCTTGGCGGGGGCACCCTGAGCAGCCAGGGGCTGGGCGATGAGGGCAGGTTCATGAGGGGCTGCCGGCCTGCCATCCATGCAAGGGCATCAGCGGCCTGGCCCAAAAATTCTAGGTTCGGGCCAGGGTGCGGCAGCTGTCGAACATAGGGGGATCGGTGCCCGGGATGCCGGGGTAAGCTGACCTCGATCCGGCGACCCAGCCCCACCTTGTTGGACCGATGAATGCAGCTCTCGCCATCGTTCGCGATGGCCGCATCTACGCCATCGCGAACGTGGTCAACCGCGTGGCTGGCCTGGCGCTGCTGCCCCTGTTCACGCATGTGCTCAGCCCCGGCGAGTTCGGCCTGTACACGCTGGTGCAATCGGTGATGGACGTGCTGTCGGTGCTGTGCGGCCTGGGCCTGACCAGCGCGATGAACCGCTTCTACCTCGAGTACCCCGACGACGCCGCGATGCGTGACCGGGTCATCGCCACGGTGCTGCTGCTGGTGGGCGGCCTGGCCCTGCTCATCGCGTTGCTGGCCTGGCCTGCGGGCCGCTGGCTGTCGCAGGCGGTGCTGGGCTCGTCGGCGCACACCGGCCTGTGCGCGGTGGCGCTGGTGGCGCTGGGCTGCATCGCGCTGTTCGAGGTGCAGTGCGCCTACGCGGTGGTGCGCAAGCAGGTGCGGACGTACTTCGTGCTGTGCTGCGCCAAGGCGGTGGCGCTGGTGGCCTGCAACCTGTGGCTGGTGGGCGCGTGGTCGCTGGGCGTCATCGGCGTGGTGCTGGCCACCGCGCTCAGCATGGGGGGCATCGCGCTGGTGGCGCTGGTGCTGATCCTGCGGCGCACCGGGCTGCATTTCAGCGTGCCGCTGGCGCTGCGGCTGGTGCGCTTCGGGCTGCCGCTGGTGCCTTCGGCGCTGGGCAACTCGGCGCTGGGCGTGGTCGAGCGCTACTACCTGCACCATGCGGCCGGTGCCGCGGCGGTGGGGCTGTATTCGCTGGGCAACCGGCTTGCTTCGCTGCTGCAGATGTTCATCGCCGCGCCGTTCTCGCAGACCTATGCGGTGCGCCGCGTCGAGACCCTGGTCAAGGGCGAAGACCAGCAGGTCTACGACCGGGTGCTGCTGCTGTTCGTGCTGGTGATGTGCCTCAGCGCCTTTGCGCTGTCGGTGTTCGGCGCCGACCTGGTGGCGCTGCTGGCCACCAGCGACTATGCGGGCGCGGTGCAGCTGGTGCCGGTGCTGGGGCTGTGCTACGTGCTGGCCTCGATCAACTTCAACCTGGAGCTGGGCATCCACTACACCCAGCGCACCTGGGCCTTTCCGCTGGTCACCGGCGTCACGCTGCTGGCCAGCATCCCGCTCAATGCCTGGCTGGCGGCGCGGCATGGGGCGATGGGCACCGCGCTGGCGCTGCTGGCGGTCAACGGCGTGCGCCTGGTGGGCACGCTGGTGATGAATGCCCGCGTGGGCAGCCGGCTGGTGCGGCTGGACTGGACGCGTGCGCTGCCGCTGATGGCGCTGTCGCTGGCGCTGGCCTGCCTGGTGGTGCAGTGGCCGGCGCCTGTGCTTTCGCCTTCGTGGCTGGTGGCCAAGGCGCTGCTGGTGGCCGCGCTGGCGGCGCTGCTGGTGGCCTCGCCACTGGTGGGCGCCTCGGCGCGGGCCGAACTGCTGGGGCTGTGGCGCCGGCCCGCCGTCAATGCCGCGGCCTGACCGCCCGTGATGAGCGCCCGCATCCCTTCCATCGTCCGGGCTGCCGGTGTGCTGCAGGCCGCCGCGCGCGCCGTGCTGCTGTCGGCTCTGCTGTCGGCCCTGCTGGGGGCCGGCCTGGCCGGCTGTGCCAGCCGGGTGCCCAGCTTCGTGTCCTCGCCGCTGCCGGGGCCGCAGGAAGAGGGGCCGCTGCCGCTGGCGGTGGGCGACCTGATCGAGGTGGACTACTACCCCACGGCCACCATCGCGCCGCAGGCCTACCGCATCGGCGTCGACGACCGGCTGCGGGTGGAGGTGGCCGACCATGCCAACCTGCTGACCGACCAGGCGCTGGTGTTGCCCGATGGCTCGGTCAGCGTGGCCGGGGTGGGGTCGGTGGCGGCGGCCGGTCGCACGATCGACGAGGTGGCGGCCGACGTGACCGCCGGCCTGCGCCGCGCCTATATCCGCAACCCACGGGTGGTGGTCAGCGTGCAGCTGGGCGACGGCCGCCTGCGCAGCCTGATCAACCGCCGCTCGGACAACGGCGGCACCGAACTCAACCTGTTCCAGATCGCCGAAGGCGGCCAGCTGCTGCTGCCCTTCATCGCGCCGGTCGATGCGCTGCGGCCGATCGAGGCGGTGCGCCAGGACGTGGTGCAGGCGTATCGGCGTGCCTTCGGCGACCGGCTCGAGATCACCGTCAAGCTGCGCCAGGCGCGCCAGCGGCTGGTGTACGTGATGGGCGAGGTGGTCAAGCCCGGCGTGGTGGAGTACACGCCGCAGCTGACCACGCTGTCGGCGGTGGCGGCTGCCGGTGGCTTGCTCAGCAGCGCCGAGAGCACGTCGGTGGTGCTGTACCGCCAGCGGCCCGAGGGCCGGCGCGCCTGGCTGCTGAACCTGCGCGACACGCTGACCGACGCGCGCGAGGATGCACAGCGCATCGCGGTGCGGCCCGACGACGTGGTGTACGTGCCCAAGAGCGGGGTGGCGCTGGCCAACGACGCGGTGGACCAGTACGTGCGCCGGATGTTGCCGCTGCCCGCCAACATCGGCGTCAGCGTCAACGTGCGATGAGCAGCCCCGCCCGCGACCCGGCCGCCCGCTTCGCGGAGGCCTTCGAGCCGGTGCGGCTGCGCCTGTTCGGCGCCGGGCTGCTGGGCCAGGCCGGCGCGGCGGGCGCGGCCAGCCTGGCGCTGACGGCCATCGGTCGCGGCGATGGCGTGACCACCGTGGCACTGGGCTGCGCGCTGGCCACTGCCCGGCGCGGCGAAGGCCCGGTGCTGCTGCTGGACGGCACGCCGCTGGGCCGGCGCTGCGCCGACGTGCTGGGCGTGGCCGCCACCTCCATGGCGCCCGAGGCCGGCAGCGAGCAGCTGGACTCGCACCTGCTGGACCTGCCGGCGCTGGGCCTGCACCTGCTGCAGCTGGCCGGCCCGCCACCGCGTGCGGGCGAGCCCGCCGGCGCGCCGGCCTGGACGCAGCTGTGGGCCACGCTGGGCCGGCGCTACCGGCACATCGTGATCGACGCCGGCAGCCTGCGCAGCGATGCGCCGCTGCGCTGGGCCGGCTGGGCGGCGCACAGCGCGCTGGTGATCGACACCACGCACGTCACCCGCGAAGCGATGGAGGCGCTGCGGCGCGAGCAACGCCATGGCGGGCCGGCGCTGGCCGGGTTCATCCTCAACAAGCGCGCCTTTCCGGTGCCGGCCCGGCTGTACCGGGCGCTGTCCTGAGGGCCAGCTGCCGCCATGTCCAAGCGCGACCTGTTCGTGTTTCTCTTCAAGTGGAAGGCCAGCCTGCTGGGCGTGTTCCTGCTGGTGATGCTGGCGGCCTCGGCCATCGTGTTCCTGGCGCCGCCCAGCTACTCGGCCACCTCCAAGGTGCTGGTGGAACGCAACCGGCCGCCGGTGCTGCGCACCACGCTGGGCCCGGCGATGGACCTGGCCGAGGCGCTCAACACCGAAGCCGAGATCCTGCTGTCGCGCACGGTGATGACCCACGTGGTGGACAAGCTCAAGCCGCAGGACCGGCCGCGCCAACCCGGTCGGCTGTCGTCCCTGGTCGATGCCAGCAAGGCCTGGATGGAGGAGCAGGGCCTGCTGTATGCCCAGCCACCGCGCGAGCGCTGGATCCAGCAGCTGCAGAAGAACGTCAAGGTCAAGCCGTCCATCGATTCCAGCATCCTGAAGATCAACTACGGCGACGACGACCCGCAGTGGGCGGCCCGCATCGTCAACGCGGTGATCGACGAGTACATCGCCCAGCATGTGCGCGTGTTCTCGGCCCGCGGCAGCAGCCAGGTCTACCAGGAGCGCATGCAGGCCATCGAGGCCGACCTGACGCGCCGGCGCGCCGAGATGGCGGCGCAGAAGCAGCGCCTGTCGCTGGCCGCGGTGGAGGACACCAAGCGTGACCTGGTGCGCCGCATCGGCGACTTCGGCGGCCAGAAGCAAACCGCGCGCGACGAGATCGACAGCCTGCTGCAGCGCTTCGAGCGCGGCCACCACGAGGTGGAGGTGGCCACCGCCAAGCTCGCCCGCATCGAACGGGCCGAGGCCCAGGCGCGCGAGCAGTTGGGCCGGCTGGAAGCACAGTCGGCGCGGCTGGACGACCTGCAGCTGGAGATCGGCGCGCTGGAGACCGCCTACCGCGACTACGCCCGCCGCTACGACGACGCCCGCTTCACCGACATGGCCAGCGCCAACGCCATCAACGTGGGCGCGGTGGACTATGCGGACGTGCCGGTGCGGCCCGAGAACTCGCGGCTCTTCCTGCTGGTGGTGGCCGCGGGCGGTGCGCTGCTGCTGTCGCTGCTGGTGGCCACGGTGCGCGAGTACTTCGACCGCCGACTGTCCAACCCGCAGGCGGCCGAAGACATCCTGGGCCTGCCCGACCTGGGCTCGGTGCCGGTGCTGCGCCGCGCCGACCGCCAGGCCCTGCACGGCGCCGCTGCGCCGCGCTGACCCCACGGGCAGCGCGCAGCCGCATCGACCATGCACCAGCGCCTGGGTTCCATCGCTTGGGGGCCGCTGCTGGGCTTCCTGCCCTGGGCGCTGCTGTCGCTGGCCTTCGGCCTGGTGCTGGGCAGCGGCGCCTGGCTGCTGGCCGGCATCGTGCTGGGGGCGCTGCTGGCGGGCCTGCTGCTGGCCAGCGGCCCCTGGTGGCTGGCCATGGGCTGGATGGTGCTGTCGCCCACCATCGCCGTCTTCCTCAACAACCTGCTGCAGGGCATCCCGTTCTTCCGCACCGAACGGGTGGTGTTCCTGCTGCTGCTGGGCGGCTTTGCGGCGCAGGTGATCTTCCGCAAGCTGCGGCTGGCACCGCTGGGCCCGGCCGAGCGCTGCATGGCCGCCTTCCTGGCGCTGGCGCTGGCGCATGTGCTCGTCAGCCTGGCGGGCAAGCCGCTGGGCGTGTGGAGCAAGGAAGACGGCGCGCTGCTGTTCGATGGCTACCTGATGCCCATGGGCGCCTTCTTCATCGCGCGGCGGCTGGCCTGGACGCCACAGCGGGTGCGCCAGTTCCTGGCCCTGCTGGGCGCCGCTGCGCTGTTCCTGGCGTTGACGGCGCCGCTGGAAACGCTGCTGGGCATCCGCTGGTTCATCCCGACCTACCTCGACGTCATCCACGTGCTGCTGCGGGCCACCGGCACCTTCGGCAATGCGGCGGCCTATGGCGCGGTGATGGGTTCGCTGCTGCTGCTGGTGGCACTGCTGTGCACCACCACGCCGCCCGGCGGCTGGCGCCTGTGGTGGCTGGCGGTGCTGCTGGCGGTGCTGGCCGCCATCGTGCTGAGCAAGACGCGCGCGGCCTGGGTGGGCGTGGCCGCGGGGCTGGCGGTGGTGTTCCTGCGCGATGCGCGCAGCCGGCCGATGCTGGGCCTGCTGGCCGCCGGCGTGGCGTTGGCCGCCGTGGTGGCGGTGCCCTGGCTGCTGGCCAGCCGCGGCTTCGAAGAACGGGTGCTGGACACCGCGCCCATCTACAACCGCATCGCCGGCTCGGGCGCGGCGCTGAACATGATGCTGAGCAATCCGCTCACCGGCGTGGGCTTCACGCGGGCCGGCTTCGGGCTGCACCGGGGCCAGTACGCCGTCGAGGTGGGCGAGGTCTCGGCCGCCTGGATCCGCGAGCTGGCGGTGCCGCACAACGAATTCCTCAACGTCGGCGCGATGATGGGGCTGCTGGGCTTCGTGCTGTACCTGCGGGTGTTCGTGGCGGTGTTCCGAGGTCTGCGCCGCATCGCGCAGGACCCGGCGCAGGCCGACTTCACCCGCAGCCTGGCCGTGTACGTCACGGCCCTGTGGGTGGGCTGGTGCATCAACGCCTGCTTTGCCGATTTCGCCAACCTCGGCTACGTCAACATGCTGCTGTACTTCAGCGCCGGCGTGGTGGCGGCGCTGGCCGCCGCCCCCGCCGCGGCGGCTGGCGAACCGGCTCAACGCGGCGCATCGACCGCGGCCATGTAGCGCCGGCACTGCTCGCGCCAGCGCGGCTGCAGCAGCCATTCGGCCGTGCCGATGGCGTGGCCGCTGAGGCTGCCCAGGTCCTTGGCCAGCACCGCCACCACGGCCATCAGCGCCTGGCGGGCGCCGCCGGGCTGCTGCGGGCCGAACACCCGCCGCAGGCGCCGGATGCCGGTGCGGTGCAGATAGGCCGCCGCCACTGCGGCGCTGGCCGCCGCTGCCGGCCACCAGCCCAGCACAGCGGCTGCCATGCCCAGCAGCAGGCTGCCGTACACCGCCGCCAGGCGCAGCTGTTGGCGCCCGCCCAGGCCCACCCGTGCCTCGCCGCGGGCATAGGTGCGGTTCTGGCGGAACAGCTCGCCGGGCGTGCGGCGCATGTGGTGGTGCAGCCGTGCGCCCCAGGCCACGGCCACCGGCGCCTGGCAGGCCAGCAGCTTGTGGCCGAACAGCAGGTCTTCGCCGGCACGCAGCCAGGCCGGCTGGCCGCCCAGCCGCAGGTACACGTCGCGCCGCACCGCCATGCCCAGCCCGCCCAGGCGGATGGTGCGCGGTGCGCGGGCGCGCTGCTCCGCTTCGCTCAGGCGGGCGAAGAGGGTGGCTTCCTGGTACTGGATGGCGGCCACGCAGCGCTCGAAGTCGCTGGTCACCAGCGGCTCGTACAGGCCGCCGACGGCTTCGATGCGGGCATCGCGCTCAAAGGGTTCGGCCATGGCCGCGATCCACTGCGGATCGACCAGGTTGCCGAAGTCGAGGAACAGCAGCAACTCGCTGGTGGCGGCGCGGGCGCCGGCATTGCGGCCCACGCCAGGCCAGGCCCCGGGCTGCACCAGCAGGCGGATGGGCAGGCCGGCATCGGCATGGGCCTGCACCCGCTCGCGCGTGCGGTCGGTGGAGCCGGCGTCCACCACCACGATCTCGTCGGGCAGGCGGGTGGAGGCGCGCACCGCCTGCAGCACCGCGTCCACCGATGCCTCTTCGTTCAGCGCCGGCATCACCAGCGCCACGCGCAACCTGCTGCTGCCTTCCACCGCTTGCGACATGGCCCCTCCGCAGTGGTGGCGAGTATGGCCGTGCGGCGCTGCGCGGCCAGTGGGCAGCATAGGGATGGCGGCGCCCGACAGCGCCTCGCATATTGGATGGACTGCGCGGCGGCACCCGCCCCGTGACCGATGGGCTGCAGCGATGAACCCACAAGCATTGGAGACAGGCCGCCCCTGCGGCACCGAGACCGTGGACCCGGGGCTGCTGACCGCGGCCCGGGACCAGGTCAGGCGCCTGACCGGGCTGGAGGGCGTGGCCGTGGGTGCGATGCGCCCCGTGGCGCCGCCAGCCTGGCACCTGGGCGAGCTGTCGATGGGTTGGGTGCGACCGGGCCTGGCCAGCGCCGCGGAAGCCGCCTGCGCAGCTGCCGCCACGGCCGATGCGGCGCTGGCACAGCGGCCATGGGCCATCAGCGATGGCGGCGCGCTGCAGCTGCCCGCCGATGCGCCGCAGCTGCTGGGTGAGCTGCTGATGCGCGCCGCGGCCGAGCCCGCCCCGGCGGGCCTGGTGGTGGTGCGCAGCGATGGCCGCGAAGACGAGATCAGCTACGCCGCGCTGCTGGCGCGGGCGCTGCGCATCGGCGCGGGGCTGCGGGCGCAGGGCCTGCAGCCGGGCATGCCGGTGGTGCTGCAGCTGCCGCGGCACGACGACTTCCTGGCCGTCTTCTGGGCCTGTGTGCTCACCGGCGTGGTGCCGGTACCGGTGGGTGTGCCCCCCACGTTCACCGAAGCCCATGGCGCGCTGCGCCGGCTGGCCGATGCCATCGACCTGCTGGACAGCCCGGTGCTGATCGGCGACGAGGCGGTGCTGCAGGGCCTGCAACAGGCGGCCGCGGTGCTGCCGCTCAAGGCCCACCGCGCGCTGTCACTGGCGGCGCTGCAAGACCATGCGCCGATGGCCGATGTGCATGCCGGCGAGCCCGACGACGTGGCGCTGATGATGCTCACCTCCGGCAGCACCGGCCGGCCCAAGGGCGTGCCGCAGCCGCACCGCAACCTGCTGGCCCGCACCTTCGGCTCGCAGCAGATGCACGGCTGGCCGCGTGGCATGGTCACGCTCAACTGGATGCCGCTGGACCATGTGGCCGGCCTCATCTACTTCCACCTGCGCGACGTGTATCTGGCGGCGCGGCAGATCCACGTGGGCGTGGACGACGTGCTGCGCGATCCGCTGTCCTGGCTGGACCTGATGGACCGTCACCGCGTGGCCGTGAGCTTTGCCCCCAACTTCGCCTTCGGCCTGGTGTGCGGCCAGGCGCAGGCGCTGGCGCGCCGGCCATGGCAGCTGGGCTGCGTGCGGCGCATCCTCAACGGGGGCGAGGCCATCGTGGCCGCGCCGGCCCGGCGCTTTTTGCAGCTGCTGGCGCCGCACGGCCTGCGGCCCGACGCGATGATGCCGGCCTGGGGCATGTCCGAGGTGTCGTCGGGCGTGACCTACGACGACGGCTTCCGGCTCGACACCACGACCGATGCCGACAGCCATGTGCGGGTGGGCCGGCCGATACCCGGCGTGCGGCTGCGCATCGTCGACGAAGCCGGCCAGCTGCTGCGCGAAGGCCAGACCGGGCAGCTGCAAGCCGCGGGCAGCACCGTCTTCGGCGGCTATTTCGGCAGCGGGCATCTGCGCGCACAGGCCTTCACCGACGACGGCTGGTTCCGCACCGGGGACCTGGCCTGCCTGGAAGACGGACGCCTGACCATCACCGGCCGCGAGAAGGACGAGATCATCATCAACGGGGCCAACCATGCAGGCCCGGCGATCGAAGCCTGTGTGGAAGAAGTGCCCGGCGTGCTGGCGTCGTTCGCCGCGGCCTGCGCGGTGGCCGATGCCCGGGCCGGCGGGGCCGAAGGGCTGGGCCTGTTCCTGGTGCCGCAGGCGGCGGACGATGCCTCGCTGGCCGCCTTGCTGCGCGCTGTGCGCCGCCAGGTGGTGCAGCGCTTCGGCATCAGTCCCGCGGTGCTGGTGCCGCTGGAGCGTGGGCAGGTGCCCAAGACCTCCATCGGCAAAATCCAGCGTGGCGCGCTGAAAAAGGCGCTGGCGCGTGGCGACTTCGAAGCCGAGCTGCGCCGGGCCGACGTGCTGGAGGACAACGAGCACACGCTGCCGCGCTGGCTGTTGCGCACCGTCTGGCAGCCCGCGCCGGCGCCCGAGGTGGGCGGTGCCGGCGCCACGGGGCAGGGCACCTGGCTGGTGATGGCCGAACGCGACGACCCGCTGGCGCAGGCGCTGCTGGAAGCGGCGCCCGGCAGCCTGCTGCTGGGCCAGCCCCCCGGCGGGCCCGACGGTCTGCCCGCGGCCTTGCAGCGTGCGGCGCGCCATGCCGCGGAAGGCGGTGCGCCACCGCAGGGCCTGGTGTGGCTGCTGCCACCGGCGGCCGGCGGCGCGGCCAGCGATGGCGAGCGCTGCGTGGGGCTGGCGCTGTGGCTGCGCGCCTGGATGCCTGCGCTGGCCGCAGCCGGTGTGCCCACCCGGCTGGCGCTGGTCACGCGGCAGGCGCTGCCGCTGGAAGCCGGTGAGTCGGCCGACCCGGCCGCGGCCTCCCTGGGCGCCTGGGTGCACACGCTGGCGCAGGAACAGGCCGGCTGCCTGGCCTGGCATGTGGACGTGGATGCACAGCAGCCGCAGCGGGTGGCCCGTGGCCTGCTGGCGGATATGCAGGGCGCGGGCCAGGCCGGGCCTGCGAGCAGGGAGGTGGCCTGGCGCGGCGGCCTGCGCCATCGGCCACGCCTGGCGCCGGTGTGGCAGGCGCCCGGGCCGACCGTCGGCCCGCTGCGCAGTGGCGGCTGCTACGTCGTCACCGGCGGTCTGGGCGGCATCGGGGTGCTGCTGGCCGATTGGCTCGCCACCCGCTGGCAGGCCCAGGTGCTGCTGCTGTGCCGCAGCAGCCTGCCCGCCGACGACGCGGCCGACACCGCTGCCCAGGCCCGGCTGGCGGCCTGGCGCCAGCTGTCGGCCCATCATGGGCCGCGCATCCGCCTGGCCGTGGCCGACGTGGCCGACGCGGCGGCGCTGCGCACCCAGCTGGACGCAGCGGCTGCCCAGTGGGGTCGGCCTGCCGATGCGGTGTTCCACCTGGCCGGCCATTACCACGAGGCCGCGCTGGCGGACGAAGAGGGCGCCAGCCTGGGCCGGGCCTTCGCGCCCAAGCTCGGCGGCTTGCGTGCGCTGCTGGCGGCGCGGTCGCCGGACACGGCGCTGGTGTGCTTTTCGTCGGCGGCCAGCGGGTTTGCGGGCGCCCACGTGGGCGCCTATGCGGCGGCCAACCGCGCGATGGAAGTGCTGGCGCTGACGGCGCCACGGGTCTGGTCGCTGGCCTGGAGCAGCTGGCGCGACACGGGCCTGACCCGCCAGCACGGCGCCGGCGAGCCGCTGCGCGCCATGGGCCTGCGCGAGATGAGCGTGCCGCAGGCGCTGGCCAGCCTGGAACTGGCGCTGCGCTTGCCACCCGGGCTGCTGAGCATCGGCCTGTCGGCCGCCGCGCCGGCGGTGGCCGCGCGCACCACCGGCCTGCGCCTGCAGCCTTCGATCACCGTGTTCTGCGAAGCGGATGCCGACGCCGTGCCTGAGGCTGCGCGCGCGCTGGTGCCCTTGATCGACGCCGCCGGCCAGCCCTGCCCGCTGGCCCTGCGACTGCTGCCGGCCTGGCCGCGTGACGCCGCGGGCCGGGTGGACCAGCCGCTGCTGCTGCGGCTGGCCGAGCAGACCAGCGGCCAGCGCATGCCGCAGGGCGCGGTGGAAACGCGGCTGGCAGGCCTGTGGCAGCGGGTGCTGGGGCTGCAGGACCTGTCGCTCGTCAGCGCCGAGCAGAGCTTTTTCGAATTGGGGGGCCAGTCGCTGCTGGCGGGTCAGCTCATCACCGCCATCGACAGCGCCTTCGGTGTGCGCTGGACCCTGCGCGACGTGTTCGAGGCGCCCACCGTGGCCGCGCAGGCGCGCCGCCTGGCCACGGCCGTGCCCGTGCAGCAGGCCGCCGCACGGCCACTGCTGCCGGCCGACCCCCGCCAGCCGCTGCCGCTGTCTTCGGCCCAGCAGCGGCTGTGGTTCCTCGACCAGGTGCATCCGCGCGACCCGGCCTTCCACATCCCGGCCAGCCTGCGCTTTGCGATCGCGCCGGACCCCGAGCGCGTGCGCCGCGCGCTGCAGCAGCTGCTGGACCGGCACGACAGCCTGCGCACCTGCTTTCCGCTGCGCGACGGCCAGCCCTGCCAGCAGGTGATGCCGCGGCAGCCGGCGGTGCTGGCGGTGGACACGCTGGCCCCGGCCGCGCTGGACGGGTGGATGCAGGCCGAAGCACGGGCCGGCTTCGACCTGGCGACCGGCCCGCTGCTGCGGGCCCGGCTGGCCCTGCTGGCCGGGCCGGCCGGCGGCGCAGTGCTGCTGCTCACGCTGCACCACATCGTGGGCGATGGCGAATCGGTCAAGGTGCTGTTCCGCGACTGGCTGGCGGCCTACCAGGCCGATGCACCGCTGCCCGCGCCCAGCTGGCAATACGCCGACTTCGCGGCCTGGCAACGGGCGCAGGCCGAGGCCGGCTGCCATGCGGCCGATCTGCACTACTGGCGCGGCCAGCTGGCCGACCGGCTGGACGGCTTCAGCCTGCCCACCGACCGGCCCCGGCCGCTGGTGCAAAGCCATGCCGGTGCCACGCTGCGCAGCCCGCTGCCGGCAGCGCTGTCGCAGCGCCTGCTGGCCTTTGCCGCGGCGCAGGGCGTCACGCCCTTCGTGCTGCTGCTGGCCGGCTTCAAGGCCTTGCTGTCGCGCTATGCGCAGCAGCCCGATGTGGTGGTGGGCAGCGTGGTGGCCAACCGCGACCGCGCCGAGTTCGGGTCGCTGATCGGCTTCATGGTCAACGTGGTGGTGCTGCGCACCCGGCTCGATGGCGACCCCGGCTTTGCCGACCTGCTGCACCGGGTGCAGCGCAGCGTGCTGGACGCCCATGCCCACCACGCGCTGCCCTTCGAGGCCCTGGTGGATGCGCTGCAGCCGCCGCGCGACAGCAGCCGCTCGCCGCTGTTCCAGATCGCCTTCGACCTGCGCGATACCGACATCACCCGCAGCCCGGTGCCGGGCATCACGCTGGACGTGATGGCGCCCGACCTCGGCGCGGTGCAGTACGACCTGCACCTGACGCTGCAGCAGCATGCCGAGGGCTTCACCGCCCTGTGGCAGTACAGCACCGGGCTGTTTGATGCGGCCACCATCGGCCGCATGGCCCGCAACTTCGCGGTGCTGCTGGGCGCGGCGCTGGAAGCGCCCTGGCAGCGGCTGTCCACGCTGGCGCTGCTGCATGCCGACGAGCGCGCCGCGCTGGCCGCCTGGAACCACCGCGCCGCACCCTTTGCCGACGGGCGCTGCCTGCACCAGTTGTTCGAAGACCGCGCGGCGCTGCACCCCCGGCACACCGCGCTGCTGATGGGCGACGATTCGCTGGACTACGCCACGCTGGAAACGCGCAGCAACGCCTGGGCGCAACGGCTGCAGCAGGCCGGTGTCGGCCCCGAGGTGTGCGTGGGCCTGTGCCTGCCGCGCTCGATGGCGCTGGTGGTGGTGAT
>NZ_CAXFDV010000342.1:0-1501 GCF_964001545.1 uncultured Aquincola sp. | reverse complement strand
CCCTTGGGGCGGCCCGGCGGGACTGGTATCAGCCCCCAAGCTCGCTGCGCTCGCTACCCCCACGGGGGCCGTCCAGTCCCTTGGGGCGGCCCGGCGGGACTGGTATCAGCCCCCAAGCTCGCTGCGCTCGCTTCCCCCCACGGGGGCCGTCCAGTCCCTTGGGGCGGCCCGGCGGGACTGGTGGTGCGCCCACCAAGCTCACGCGGGTTCGAGTTGCCGCCAGCGCAGCGTTTCGCCGCCGCGCAGCGGCTTGAGCTGGGCGTCGCCGAAGGGCACGGACTCGGGCACCGGGTGGTCTTCGCGCACCAGGGTCACACGACCGGTGTTGCGCGGCAGGCCGTAGAAGTCGGCGCCATGGAAGCTGGCGAAAGCCTCCAGCTTGTCCAGCGCACCGGCCGCCTCGAACACCTCGGCGTACAGCTCCAGCGCGGTGAGCGCGGTGTAGCAGCCGGCATGGCCGCCCGCATGCTCTTTCAGATGCGCCGCATGCGGCGCGCTGTCGGTGCCCAGGAAAAAGCGGTCGCTGCCCGAGGTGGCCACCTGCACCAGCGCCTGGCGGTGCTCTTCGCTCTTGAGCACGGGCAGGCAGTAGTAGTGCGGCCGCAGCCCACCCATGAAGATGGCATTGCGGTTGAACATCAGGTGCTGCGGCGTCAGCGTGGCGGCGGTGAAGCGGCCGGCCTCGCTCACGTACTGCGCGCCCTCGCGCGTGGTCAGGTGCTCGAACACCACCTTCAGCTCGGGCATGTCGGCGCGCAGCGGCCGCATCACGCGGTCGATGAACACCGCCTCGCGGTCGAACAGGTCGACGTCGGGGTCGGTCACTTCGCCGTGGATCAGCAGCGGCATGCCTTCGCGCTGCAGCGCTTCCAGCGTCTTGTAGGTCTTGCGCAGGTCGGTCACGCCCGCGTCGCTGTTGGTGGTGGCGCCCGCCGGGTACAGCTTGACGGCGACCACACCCGCTTCCTTCGCGCGGCGGATTTCGTCGGGCGGCAGCAGGTCGGTGAGGTAGAGCGTCATCAGCGGCTCGAAGCTCGAGCCCTCAGGCCGCGCGGCCAGGATGCGATCACGGTAAGCCACGGCCTGCGCGGCGGTGGTGATCGGCGGCCGCAGGTTCGGCATGATCACCGCCCGCTGGAACTGGCGGGCACTGTGCGGCAGCACCGCCGCCAGGGCGGCGCCGTCGCGCACATGCAGATGGAAATCGTCGGGCCGGGTCAGCGTGAGCTGGCCGGCGACTTCGGAGGTGGCAGCGGGGGCAGAAGAGCTCATGGAGCCATTCTGCCCCCTGGGGGCCCACCCGCCCGCCGGGCCGCCCCAAGGGCGGGTGCTCCCCCTTGGGGGGGCGCGAACGCAGTGAGCTTGGGGGCAAAGATCAATGCTGGAGGATCTTGGACAGGAAGTCCTTGGCCCGCGGCGAACGGGCGTCGGGGTTGTTGAAGAACTCCTGGCTGGTGCAGTCCTCGATGATCTTGCCGGCGTCCATGAAGATCACGCGGTG
>NZ_CAXFDV010000341.1:0-1755 GCF_964001545.1 uncultured Aquincola sp. | reverse complement strand
GCTCCAGGCCTTCGTAGAAGGTGGGGTAGTACAGCATGCCGTTCTCCTTCTCGAAGATCGGCAGCACCGCCTTGCGCGAGGCACTGGTCCAGCAGCCGAACACGGCGGCCACGCGGTCGTTGACCAGCAGCTTCTTGCTCTTTTCGGCGAAGGTGGGCCAGTCGCTGGCACCGTCTTCCTTGATCACCTTGATCTTGCGGCCCAGGATGCCGCCCATCGCATTGATCTGGTCGATGGCCAGCTGCTCGGCCTGGATGGAGCCGGTCTCGCTGATGGCCATGGTGCCGGTGGCACTGTGCAACTGGCCCACGGTCACCTCGGTGTCGGTCACCGCCAGCTTGCTGGTGTTGACCTTGGCGGTGGGGTACTGCTGGGCCCAGGCCGCACCGGCCAGGCCGGCCAGCGGCAGCGCGGCAGCGCCCTGCAGCAGGCGCCGGCGGCGCAGCGATTCGAGCATCCGGGCTTGTTCACGGGCTGGGTCAGACATGGTTTCCTCCTGCGGGGTTGGGCTGATCGGTGTCGATGGCGGCCATGTTCCCGGCGCGGGCTGCGCATGCGAATACGTCATTCAACGTAGACCGCAGCTGCGCCATGGCGCACCGCGATGCCGCATGCGGTGCCACAGTTCGGGGCACCGGCGCTGGGCGCCCAGGGTTCGGTTCTTGCAAGCCCACCGACCCGCCGCCCGGCCAGGAGTACCCCTTTGGCACAGCCCACGCAGAAGATCTTCCGCATCCGCCGCGACTACAACAGCTGGGTCGCCGACGAGACGCTGGAGGACTACGCGCTGCGCTACACGCCCAGCACCTTCCGCAAGTGGAGCGAGTTCCGCGTCGCCAACACGGCCTTCGGCGCCACCTCCTTCCTGGCGCTGGAGGCCATCGGCGCCGCCATCGCGCTGAGCTACGGTTTCCAGAACGCGCTGTGGGCCATCCTGGTGGTGGGGCTGGTCACCTTCCTCACCGGCCTGCCCATCAGCTACTACGCCGCCCGCTACGGCGTGGACATGGACCTGCTGACCCGCGGCGCCGGCTTCGGTTACCTGGGCTCCACCGTCACCTCGCTCATCTACGCCACCTTCACCTTCATCTTCTTCGCGCTGGAGGCGGCCATCCTGGCCCATGCGCTGCAGCTGTATTTCGGCTGGCCGCTGCTGGCGTGCTACCTGCTGTCGTCGCTGCTCATCGTGCCGCTGGTGATGCATGGCATCACCCTGATCTCGCGCCTGCAGTGGTGGACGCAGCCGGTGTGGATCGTGCTGTTCGTGCTGCCCTTCATCGCCATCGCGCTCAAGCAGCCGCAGCTGTATGCGCAGTTCAGCGGGCTGGCGGGCCGGGTGTCGGGCAGCGCCGGCTTCGACGGCGTGATGTTCGGCGCCGCCACCACCGTGGCCTTCAGCCTGGTGGTGCAGATCGGCGAACAGGTGGACTACCTGCGCTTTCTGCCCAAGAAGACGCATGCCAACCGCCGGCGCTGGTGGGCCGCGGTGCTGGTGGCCGGGCCGGGTTGGATCGTGCCCGGCATGCTCAAGATGCTGGGCGGTGCCTTCCTGGCCTTCGTGGCCTTGCAGCACCAGGTGTCCACCGACAAGGCGGGCGACCCCACGCAGATGTACATCGCCGGCTTCGGCTACGTGTTCGACCACCCGGAGTGGGCGCTGCTGGCCACCGTGGTGTTCGTCATCGTGGCGCAGGTCAAGATCAACCTCACCAATGCCTATGCCGGCTCGCTGGCCTGGAGCAACTTCTTCGCGCG
>NZ_CAXFDV010000340.1:0-1535 GCF_964001545.1 uncultured Aquincola sp. | reverse complement strand
GGCCTGGAAGTGCCGTATTCCTGCACCTCGGGCGTGTGCGGCACCTGCCGCGCCAAGGTGATCGAAGGCGAGGTGCGCATGGAGCGCAACTTCGCGCTGGACAAGCACGAGGTGGCCAACGGCTTCGTGCTGACCTGCCAGGCGCACCCCTTGACCGAGCGAGTCGTACTTTCTTTCGATGAACGATAAGCAGAACCCATTCAGGAGACATCGATGAGCACGCCGGTTCTTCAAAGCTACATCGCCGGCCGCTGGCTGGGCGGCGAGGGCGCGCAGACGCTGCGCAGCGCGGTCAATGGCCGCCCGGTCTACCGCACGCATGCCGAGTCCATCGACTTTGCCGAGGCCGTTGAACATGCCCGCCGCGTGGGCTTGCCCAAACTGCTTCAGCTCGACTTCCAGCAACGCGCGCAGCGGCTCAAGGCGCTGGCCAAGTACCTGAACGAGCACAAGGAGCAGCTCTACGCCGTCTCCGCCCACACCGGCGCCACGCGCGCCGATTCTTGGATCGACATCGAAGGCGGCGCCGGCACCTTGTTCGCCTATGCCAGCATGGGCAGCAACGAGCTGCCTTCGGGCAACCTGGTGCATGAAGGCCCGGCGATGCCGCTGGGCAAGAAGGGCGGCTTTGCGGGCACGCACATCCTGGTGCCGCGTGGCGGCCTGGCGGTGCACATCAATGCCTTCAACTTCCCAGTGTGGGGCCTGCTGGAAAAGTTCGCGCCCAGCTTCCTGGCCGGCATGCCCTGCATCGGCAAGCCCGCCACCGCCACCAGCTACCTGACCGAAGCGGCGATGCGGCTCATCGTGCAGTCGGGCATCCTGCCCGAAGGCAGCCTGCAGCTGGTAGTCGGCGGCACCGGCGACCTGCTGGACCGGCTGGGCGGCGCCGACGTGGTCACCTTCACCGGCTCGGCCGACACCGCCGCCAAGCTGCGCGTGCACCCCAACCTGATCCGCCACAGCGTGCCCTTCAATGCCGAGGCCGATTCGCTGAACTGCGCCATCCTGGCGCCCGACATCACGCCCGACGATGAAGAGTTCGACCTCTTCGTCAAGGAAGTGGCGCGCGAGATGACCGTCAAGGCCGGCCAGAAGTGCACCGCCATCCGCCGCGCCATCGTGCCGCGGGAGCGCATCGACGCAGTGGCCGAAGCCCTGCGTGCGCGCCTGGCCAAAGTGACGGTCGGCGACCCCGCGCTGGAAGGCGTGCGCATGGGCGCGCTGGCTTCGCATGCGCAGCTGGCCGACGTGGGCGAGCGCGTGGCCCAGCTGCGCCAGGGCGCTGAGCTGGTGGTCGGCGGCGAAGGCTTTGCGCCGATGGGTGAAGGCACCGCCGAAGGCGCCTTCTTCGCGCCCACGCTGCTGCTGGCGCGCGATGCGCTGAACAACACCGCCGTGCACGACATCGAAGCCTTCGGCCCGGTGAGCACGCTGATGGCCTACGACGGCGTGGACGAGGCCCTGGCCCTGGCCGCCCGCGGCAGCGGCAGCCTGGTGGGCACGCTGGTCACGCGGGATGCGGCCATCGCCGC
>NZ_CAXFDV010000339.1:0-1617 GCF_964001545.1 uncultured Aquincola sp. | reverse complement strand
GGGCACTTCGAGCGCGCGGTGCAGTGGTACGTGGACCACTACCGCGCCCACATGGCGCTGGAAGAGCAGCAGATGCTGCCGCTGGCCGAACGGGTGCTGACCGCGGCCGACTGGGCCGAACTGGACGAAGCCTTCGGCCAGAACCGCGACCCCTTCACCGGCCACGAGCCGGCGCCCGACTATGCGGCGCTGTACACCCGCATCGTCAACCTGGTGCCGGCGCCGATCGGGCTGGGCCCGCCGATGGGGTCGGGCGGCTGAGGGGCGATGCTTCGCTCAAGCCTGGGTCACGACCCGCAGCATCTCGCTCAAGTCCGCTTCATCGCCGAACGCGCCTGAGCGCGAGTGGCCCACCACGCCCGACCAGCGGCCGCCCACCAGCTGCGCGCAGCCCCAGCCGGCACGCCGGGCGGGCCGCGTCTGCAGATGTTCCACGCCGGTGGCGCAGCACACGGCCAGCAAGGTGTCGCCACCGATCACCAACAACGTGCCGGGTGGCGCGATGCGCTGGACCAGCGTGGCCAGCTGGGCCTGCAGCAGCTCAGCGGCTTGAGCGGGTGTCAGCTTTTGCAGGGGCGAGAGCTCCAGCAAGGTCTGGCCATAGGGGGCGGCCATGCGCTGGCAGGCGCTGGCGAACTCGTGGTCGTCACCTTCGCGCACCAGCACCGCGTCGGGCTCTTGTGCGCGCAGGTGCGCCCATTGGCGGCGCACCACCGCATGGTGGCTGGCGCCCAGCATCAACAGGCCGCTGCCTGACGGCGGCGCTGCCGGCTCGGCCATCAACGCGGCCTGGCTGCCCACATGCGCCGCCAGCGCCTGCGCCAGCCCTGCGCTGCCGCACCACAGGCGCCGCCGCGGCGGCGCGCCATCCGCCGCCAGGCCCTCGGTCACCAGTCGCTGCAGGTCGGCATCGGTGCGCACGTCGGGCACGTGCAGCCGGGCACCCTCGCTGCCCAGGCCCGCGGCGGCGAACGAAGCCGGAATCGACTCGACCACGCTGGCCGGCTGCCCACCCGTGACCACCAGGTGCCGCCCGCCCACCGTGATGCGGCCTTGCGCCGGGTAGGCCGGCGCAAACACCAGCTCATCAAAGCCGCCAGCCCGCGCCAGGTAGGCGCATTCGGCAAAGGTGTTGCCCCGCAGCAGGCTGTCCACCTTCTTGAAGGCGATGTCGCCACCCACGAACCAGTCGACCAGCCCGGCCAGCTGCGCCGGCAGTTCGGCCGGCGGCAGGTCGCGCGTGGGCGTGGCCACGGCCACCACGCCGGCTGCGGCGCCCACGGGCACGCGCCCCAGCCCCACCGGCACGCTGCCGGCAAAGGCGGCTGCGCTGTCCAGCGCGCCGGTCAGGTCGTCGGCCAGCAGCCGGAGGCGGGCGCTCATGGCTTCACGCGCAGCAGGTCCACGCCCAGCGTGCGCACCTGCTCCACGTCGGCCTCGCTGATGGCGTCGTCGGTCAGCACCTGGTCGAAGGTGCGCAGCGGCAGCACGCGCATCAGCGCCGCGGCGCGGAACTTGGAGGCATCGACCAGCAGGCGCCGCACCCGCGCCGATTGCGCGAATGCGCGCTTGACGGCGGCCACTTCGGCCGAGGTTTCGCTCAACATGCCGGCGTTG
>NZ_CAXFDV010000338.1:0-9983 GCF_964001545.1 uncultured Aquincola sp. | reverse complement strand
TGATCGTTTCCAGCGTCTGGATCAGCGAGCGGATGCGGGAGGCATCTCAGGGCTGGACGCTCATGCGGCTCGCGCTCCTTGTTGAGCTGACCCTGTCTGCCGAGCCATGCCATCAGGCCCTGCGCGCGCTTGTCGGGCAGCGTCTGCTGGCTGACGATGCTTTCGGGTGCCCATGGCGGAATGGGGCGGGCTCTGCTTTCGTCAATGGCAAGCCGGCGAGCGCCTGCACAGCCTCGTCGATGGTAGATGGCGTCAGCGCCGCGAACCCCAGCCGCCAGCCTTCGGTGCGCGGCACCGTGTGGTACAGCTCGCCCAGGCTGGGCGTGGCGATGCCGCGCTGCGCGGCCAACCGGGTGAGCCGCTGCTCGCTGCCCGGCGGCAGACGCACCGCCATCTGCAGGCCGCCGCGGCTGTCCAGCGGCTCGGCCCAGGGCAGGTGGCTGTGCAGGGCCTGCAGCAGCGCATCGCGCCGGCTGCGGTACAGCTGGCGCATCAGCCGCAGGTGGGCCGCAAAATGGCCTTGCTCCAGGAAGTCGGCCGCCACCGCCTGCATCGGCTGCGAGGGGTGGCCGTCGTAGGTGCTGCGGGCGGTGACCAGCGGCGCCACCAGCGCCTCCGGCAGCACCATGTAGGCCAACCGCACCGAAGGGAACAGCGACTTGGAGAAGGTGCCGATGTAGACCACGCGGCCATGCTCGTCCAGCCCCTGCAGCGCTGGGGTGGGGGTCTGGTCGTACAGGAATTCGCTGTCGTAGTCGTCCTCGATCAGCCAGGCTCCGGCCGCACGGGCATGGGCGATGAAGGCCAGGCGCCGCTCCAGCGACATCGCCCGACCGGTGGGGAACTGGTGCGAGGGCGTGAGGTAAATGAGGCGAGGGCAGGGCCGCGTGGGGTCCAGCGTGGCGCCCTGGTCGTCCAGCGCCATGTCCACCCGCTGCGCGCCGCTGGCGGCAAACGCAGTGTGTGCGCCGGCATAGCCGGGGTCTTCCATCCACACCGCGTCGCCTTCGTCCAGCAGCGTGGCCGACAGCAGCTGCAGCGCCTGCTGCGAACTGGTGAGCACCAGCACCTGCGCCGCGGTGCAACGCACCCCGCGCGACTGCGTCAGGTACCGGGCGATGGCTTCGCGCAGCGCAGGCAGGCCTTGCGGGTCGCCATAGAACATCAGCGCGGCCGCGTCGTGGCGCCAGCGACGTTGCATCAGCTGGCGCCACAGGTCGGTGGGAAAGGCCTGCAGGTCGGGGCTGCCGGCGACAAAGGCACGGGGCCGATCGGGTTCCACGCAGCCGCCGGTGTCCACCATGCGCTGGCCGCGCCGCGACAGCGCCGCCGGCTCTGGCGGCGTGCGCCGGGGGCGGGCGGTGCGGGGCGCGGTCGGGCCCATCTCGATGGCGATGAAGCTGCCCTGGCCCACCTGGCGTCGCAGGTAGCCCTCGGTTTCCAGCTGGGCGTAGGCCGCTTCCACCGTCACGCGCGAGAGGCCCAGGTCCTGCGCCAGGTCGCGGCTGCTGGGCAGGCGGTCGCCCAGCCGCGCCTGGCCGCTGCGCACGGCCTCGCGCAGGGCGGCGCACAGCCGCTCGCGCCGGCCGCCGCCGGCCTGGCCTTCGAACAGGGTGAACAGCAGGCGCGGCTTCATGGTCTTATCGATTGCCTGAATTTGGCATCAAGCATAAGACCAACGGGCCACACACTTCCGCCATCGACACCCACCTGCCCTCACCGAGGAACTTCCATGATCCAGACCGTCACGCCCGCTTCCAACGTCCTGGCCCTTCCGGCGCCCACGCCCGAGCAGTCGTGCGACTTCATGGCCGCCAAGCTCAGCTACCACGCCGACGCCTGGGACGTGGCCGAAGACCTGCGCAACGGCATCGACGCCATCGTCGTCATCGACACCCGCTCGCCAGCGCACTACGCCGTCGGTCACGTGCCCGGGGCCCTGAGCTTTCCGCACCGGACCATGGACGCGCAAAGCACTGCCCACCTCGATCGCAGCAAGGTGTACGTGACCTATTGCGACGGCATCGGTTGCAACGGCTCCACCAAGGGCGCCTACAAGCTGGCGCGCCTGGGCTTTCAGGTCAAGGAGATGCTGGGTGGCCTGGACTTCTGGGTGCGCGACGGCCAACCGGTGGCCACCGGCCCCGAGCGCGGCAGCATGCCGGCGGCCCGCCCGGCCATCGAGTGCGCATGCTGATGGCGGCGGCCGACGTTGTGGCGGATGTGGTGGAGGACGTGGTGGCGAATATGGTGGTAAGGGCCGCCGGCCCGGCGGATGCCGCCGTGCTGTCGCGCCTCTGTGCGGCCCATGCCGCCCACGAGCACATCCGCCACGAGGGTGAAGGCCATGCCGAGCGGCTGGCACAGGCGCTGCAAACGCATCGTCTGCGGATATGGCTGGGCCTGATGGGCGGAGAGCCGGTGGGCTACGCCAGCACCACGCTCGACTTTTCGACGCTGGACGCGCAATCCTTCGTGCATCTGGACTGCCTGTACCTCGAACCCGGGGCGCGTGGCCTGGGCCTGGGCCGGGCCCTGATGGCCACCGTGGCGCAGTACGCCCGCGACATCGGTGCGCGGCAGCTGCAATGGCAGACGCCGGTGTGGAACGGGCAGGCCGTCGGCTTCTACGACGCGCTAGGTGCCTGCCGGTTGGACAAGTGCCGCTACACATTGGCGGTCTGACCAGGAGGCTGCACGTTCGGCGCTAGCATCGGCGCCCCGTGCCCACGCGCACGCCGCTGATGTCCTGATCGTGCACATCCTCCTGGTCGAAGACGACGCTCCCCTGGCCGAATCCATCGCCGCCGCGATGCGGGCCCAGGGTTGGCGGGCCGACGTCAGCCCGCGTGGCGAGCCGGTGCCGGCCTCGCTCAAGCAGGACCCGTACGACGTGCTGGTGCTCGACATCAACCTGCAGGGCATCGACGGGCTGGAGACGCTGCGCCGCGTGCGCGAGCAGGGCTCCTTCCTGCCGGTGCTGATGCTCACCGCCCGCGACGGCGTGGAAGACCGGGTGCGCGGGCTGGAGCTGGGCGCCGACGACTACCTGGTCAAGCCTTTTGCGCTGACCGAGCTGCTGGCGCGCCTGAAGGCCCTGGTGCGCCGGCATGAGCTGCGCCGCAGCGAACACCTGGTGGTGGCCGCGTTGCACTACGACGGCCTGACGCGCGAGGCCCGCATCGGCGACAAGCCGGTCAAGCTCACGGCCCGCGAAGGCATCGTGCTGCAGTACCTGATGACCAAGACCGGCCAGATCGTGCAGCGCGAGCAGCTGGCCGCGCTGGTGCCCGGCTGGGATGCCGGCACCAGCGACAACGCGCTGGAGCTGCTGATCTCGCGCCTGCGCAGCAAGATCGAGCCCGGCGGCGTGAAGCTGCGCACCGTGCGCGGCCTGGGCTACCGGCTGGAGCCCGATGCCGCCGAATGAGGCCCAGCCCACGCTGCGCCGCACCCTGCTGGTCGGCCTGCTGGTGCCGCTGCTGGTGCTGGTGCCGCTGACCGCGGCGGTGATCTACCGCCTGGCGCTGATCCCCGCGCTCGACGGCCTGGACCGTGCGTTGACCGACACCGCGGTGGCCTTGTCGCGCATCGTGCAGCTGGATGCCGACGGCGTCACGCTGCCGCTGTCGGCGCAGACCGCACGCGCGCTGCAGGCCGACCTGGTCGACCGCACGGTGTTTGCAGTCGGCGGGCCGGATGGCCGCGCGCTGGGCGGTGAGCCCGCGCTGCTGGCCTTGGCGCCGCCCTTGCCGGCCGGCCAGTGGTCGTTCTTCGATGCGCAGTTCGGGGCGGACAGCGTGCGCGTGGCCGCCCATGCCATCGCCTGCGGCAGCCCCGAGCGGGTGTGCGCCATCGTGGTGGCCGAAACCCTGGGCAAGCGCCACCAGGCCGAACGCGCGGTGGTGCTGGCTTCACTGGCCGGTGCCACGGTGCTGGCGCTGGTGCTGGTGGCGCTGGCCATGCTGGCGGTGGCGCGGGGCCTGCGCCCGCTGCAGCGGGCGGCCGCGCAGGTGGCCTCCTTGTCGCCCGCGGCGCTGGCCCCGGTGGACACCCGCGGCGTGCCGCGCGAGGTGGTGGGCTTCGTGCATGCGCTCAACGGCCTGCTGGCCCGCATCCGCGATGCGGGCATCGCGCAGCGCGCCTTCATCGCCGATGCGGCCCACCAGCTGCGCACGCCGCTGGCGGTGATGCGGGTGGAAGCGGCGCAGGCCCTGAGCACGCCGCACCCCGAGGCGCAGCAGCCGATGCTCGAGCGCCTGCATGCGGCCGCCGAGCGCGGCGCGCGGCTGGCGCAGCAGCTGCTGTCGATGGCCCGCACCGAGAGCTTTGCGCTCGACCCGCAGCAGCAGCCGGTGCAGCCGGTGGACCTGCGCCCCTTGATCGCCGATGCGGCCGACCGCTGGCTGGAGCCGTCGATCGAAGCCGGCCAGGACCTGGGCTTCGAGCTGCAACACGCGGTGGTGCAAGGCCACCCGGTACTGCTGGAAGAACTGGTGGGCAACCTCGTGCACAACGCGGTGGCCCATGCCGGCCGCGGCGCGCGCATCACCGTGGCCTGCGGCGTGGACGGCGACATGCCGTGGCTGTCGGTGGAAGACGACGGCCCCGGCGTGCCGGAAGACGAGCGCCCGCTGCTGTGGCAGCGCTTTCGGCGGGGGCGCGAGGCCGGCGGCACCGGCAGCGGCCTGGGCCTGGCCATCGTGGCCGACATCGCGCGGCTGCATGGCGCGCAGGCCGAGCTGCAGGCTGGTGCGGGTGGGCGAGGGCTGAAGGTGCTGGTGCGCTTTCCGGCACCGGGCGCCTGAAAAGGGCCACGCCCTGTCGCCATCGCCAGATGGGCTGGCGGGGCGACAGGGCGTGGCGAGACTGCTGGCGGGGCAGTCAGCGGTCAGGCTGCCGTGGCGGTCGAGGCCGTCGGCAAGGCCGCCTGCATCCGCGCCTTGCGCGACTTCTGGAAAAAGACCACCAGCTGCCAGATCACGAAGGCGGCGATCAGGCCCAGCAGCGTGCCGCTGATGGGGCGCTCGACGAACACCGAGAAGTGGCCGCGGCTGATCAGCATCGCGCGCCGGAAGTTCTCTTCCAGCATGGGGCCGAGGATGAAGCCCAGCATCAGCGGCGCGGCGTCCAGGCCCAGGCGCATGAACACGTAGCCGGCCAGGCCGAAGGCCGCGGTCACGAAGATCTCGTCCAGGTTGTTGTTGACGCTGTAGGTGCCGATGCAGCAGAAGAACAGGATCGACGGGAAGAGCACCGCGTACGGGATCTTGAACACCGACAGCCAGTAGCGCACCAGCGGCACGTTCAGCAGCAGCAGGAAGCAGTTGCCCACCCACATCGAAGCCACCAGGCCCCAGAACAGCTCGGGGTGGCCCGAGATCATGTTGGGGCCGGGCTGGATGCCCTTGATGATGAAGGCGGCCATCATCAGCGCCATCACCGCGTTCTCCGGGATGCCGATGCTCATCAGCGGGATGAAGCTGGTGCGGGCGGCGGCTTCGTCGGCGGCGGCCTGGCCGGCCACGCCTTCGATGGCGCCCTGGCCGATCTCGTCCTTGTACTTGCTGACCTTCTTGTCCAGCGCGTAGGCCGCGAACTGGGCGATCACCGGGCCGCCACCGGGCAGGATGCCCAGGAACGAACCCACCACCGAGCCGCGCAGCGCGCTGGGGATGATGCGCTTGAATTCGGCCCAGGTCGGGATCAGGTTGATCTTGCCGTTGAAGGGCGTGCGCTCTTCGCGGGCGTCCAGGTTCTTGGTGATCTCGGCGATGCCGAAGCAGCCCAGCGCGATGCTGACCAGGCCCACGCCGTCGGCCAGGAAGGGCAGGTCGAAGGTGTAGCGCGTCTGGCCGCTGGTCACGTCGGTGCCGATCTGGCCGAGCAGCACGCCGATCAGGCACATGGCCAGGCCGTTGAGCAGGCTGCCGGTGGTCACGAAGCTCACGCAGACGAAGCCCACCAGCATCAGCGCGCAGTAGTCGGTGGGGCCGAACAGCAGCGCCACCTCGCCCAGCGTGGGCGCCAGGCAGGACAGCACCACGATGGCCACCGTGCCGCCGATGAAGCTGGAAAAGCCCGCGGTGAACAAGGCCAGGCCGGTCTGGCCCTTGAGCGTCATGGCATACCCGTCTATACAAGCCACGATGCTGCTGGCGTGCGGGATCTTCATCGTGATCGCACTCACACTGTCGCCGTACTGCGCCCCGTAGTAGATGCCGGCCAGCATGATGAGTGCGCCGGTGGTCGGGATGGAGTAGGTCAGCGGCAGCAGCAGGCTGATGGTGGCCAGCGGGCCCAGGCCGGGCAGCAGGCCCACCAGGGTACCCACGGTGCAGCCGATGGCGCAGAACAGCAGGTTCTGCCAGGTCAGCGCATGGCTGAACCCGAAAGCAAGGTTGTGCAGGATGTCCATGGCGTCAGAACAGCGGCAGGTTGAGGCCCAGCAGGTGCTGGAAGCCGAAGGCGACGAGGATCAGGCAGGCCGAGACGATGGCGTTGCGCTTGATCGAGTACGAGGTGCCGGCGAACGCCGAGATGAACACCATGACGACGATGCCCACCGCCATGTCCAGGTACAACGAGGCCAGCGCCATGCCGGCCAGCGAGGCCATGATGAGCGCGATGTTCTTGACGTTGAAGTCCATCGGCACCGGCGGCACCAAGCGCGATTGCACCAGCATCGCAATGGCGATCAGCCCCAGCAGGCTGCTGATCATCAGCGGGAACAGGCCCGCGCCGGCACGGCTGAAATTGCCGATGGGAAAGTTGAGCAGTGCACCCAGGCCGAAGCCGAGCGATACCGCGAGGAGGAAGAGTCCTCGGACCAGGTTCTGGTTCATGGTGGTGGCGGAAGAAGTGGACGCGAATCACTCTAGGACTGCGTCTTCCGCACACCACGACGGTTTCCACGTAGGACAGGAAACCGACAGCTTTCAGGGCCCCGCGCGGGGGCCCGGGCCGGGCGTCAGGCGAAGGCCAAGGGCATGGCCTGCGGCCAGTGACGGCGCACGGCTTCCAGCATCGTCTGCTCGCCGTCGCTCAGGTGCGCATCGGCCGCGGCGGCCGCCAGGGCGAGCTGCACCACCTTGCGCTGCAGCGGCAGGTCGGTCACGTCGCGCATCAAGGCGCCCAGCAGTTCGGCATCGACGCTGCCGGCCAGCCCGGCGCCGTGGGGCGCGGCCATCAGCAGGTCTTCGCACAGCGCCTGCACGATGGCCGGCATCGCGTCGGCAGGCAGGCCCAGTTCACCGGGCAGGTCCTTCTCTTCCAGCAGGGCCAGTTCCGACCGGCAGACATGGCCGTCGGAGATCAGGACCAGCGCGACGATGCGGGCGGCGGCTTCCGGGCTGTTGGCGGGGTAGTGGCGCATGGAACACTCCAGGTGCAGTGATGAAGGAAGCTGCACTGTGCCGGTTGGATGCTTCGGTAAAAACAGGGGTTTGGTTGACGGATGCATCGGCAAAACTGAAGTGTTGGCAGGCGGCAATGCACAGGTTCTTCCTTCGTCAACCTCAGCATCAGCCTGATTTTTCCAGGCGGCTCCGCGGGCTACGGTGGGGGCCTGTGCAACCCCTTTGGAGAGCCACGATGCAAGTCGTCTTCACCTCCCGCGATCCTCAGGCCGCCGGCCTGCGCCAGCTGGCCGAGCAACGCCTGCGCTTTGCGCTGCGCCGCCTGAAGACGCGGGTGCCGCGCGCCGAAGTGGAGCTGTCGGACGTGAACGGTCCCCGCGGCGGCGTCGACAAGCGCTGCCAGCTGGCCCTGCGCACCGACGGCGGCGGCCCGGTGGTCGTCAGCTCCGTGGCCGGCGACTGGCGCAGCGCCCTCGACCGCGCGCTGGCCCGTGCCACGCGCTTCCTGCTGCGGCAGGCGCGGCGCGGCCAGGACTTCCGCAAGCTGCGCCAGCGCGCCCGGGCGCAGGAGACCGAAGCCGCCTAGTCTGGCGCGGCGCAGGCTGCGGGCTCGCATACTCCCGGTGTCCGGCCACGCGGCCGGCCGACGTTCATCGACCCAGGGAGACCGCATCACGATGAGCCTGCGCCAGACCTCACCACCGCTGCCGGCGTGCACCCCTCCCGGGCCTGCACGCCGTCTTTCAACGGCCTGGCGCCGGGTGGCGGCGCTGTGCGCGACCCCGGTGCTGGCGCTGGCCCTGGCAGCCCCGCCTGCGCACGCGGCCGGCCCCGCAGCGGCCACCGAACTGCTGTGCAGCGCCCGCACCGGTGAAGAGACGGCCACCTTGCGCGTGCCCGCCGGCCGTGATGCCTGGGCGCCCGCCGTGGCCGCCGTTGGCGAACGCTTCGAGCTGCGGGTGCAGGCGCTGGCCGACGGGGCCGACACGCAGCAGGTGGGTCGCGTGGTGGTGACGGTGGTGGACACCGACGAGCCCCAGCGGCCGCAGGTGCTGGCGCAAGGCCGCTGGTCAACCGTGGGCCAGCCGGCGCTGGATGCCGCCGCGCCCTGGCAGCCCACGCTCACCGGCTGGCAGCGCAGCTATTCGCCCGCGCTGGGCCGCGAGCTGGCCTGGGGCTGCGCCGTGGTGCAGGCCGGTGCCACGCCAGCGGGCTGGACCGATGCCGACGCCACGCAGCCGCTGCCTCGGCAGCCGGCGGTGGCCAGGGCTGCACCCGATGCAGGCCAGCCCACCGGCACCCGCACCGTGCGCCTGGCCTGGATGGGCGACGTGATGCTGGCCGACGGCCCGGGCCGGGTGATCGCCCGCGGCCAGGACCCCTTCGCCGCCATGGCGGCCGACCTGAAGCAGGCCGACCTGCGCATCGCCAACCTCGAATGCGTGATCGCCGACAACGGCCGCGCGCTGCGCAAGCCCTGGACCTTCCGCGCGCATCCGCGCACGCTCAAGGTGCTGCAGCGGCATGTGGATGCGGTGTCCCTGGCCAACAACCATTCGGGCGACTACGGGCCGCAGGCCTTGGCGCAGATGCTGGGCCGCCTGCAGCAGGCCGGGCTGCCGCACTTCGGCGGTGGCGACAACCAGCGCCAGGCGCACCAGCCGCTGATCCTGCAGCGCAACGGGCTGCGCATCGCGCTGCTGGGCTACAACGAGATGTTCCCGCGTGAGTTCGAGGCGGGGCCGCGGCGCCCCGGCATCGCCTGGGCGAACGACGAGCAGATCGTGGCCGCCATCCAGGCGGCACGCCAGCAGGCCGACGTGGTGATTCCGTACATGCACTGGGGCCAGGAACACAGCACCACGGCCCATGCGCGGCAGCGGGCGCTGGCGCGGCTGATGATCGCGGCCGGCGCCGATGCGGTGGTGGGCACCCACCCGCATGTGCGGCAGGACACCGAGCTGATCGACGGCAAGCCGGTGATCTACAGCCTGGGCAACTTCGTGTTCGACGGTTTCAGCGATGCCGAGAACAACACCGGCAGCCTGCTGTGGATGACGGTGGGCGCCCGGGGCGTGGTGGACTGGCAGCTGCAGACGGTGCGCATCGACCCTGAAGGCCGGCCGCACCCGGGGCGTTGAAGCTCAGGCCAGGGCCTAGAACACGACGCCGGCGTACAGCACCACATTGCGGTAGGGCGTGAATTCGCCGGTGCGCACCACGGCGCGGGCGCTGCGGGTGGCCTGCTTCAGCTCGTCGTGGCTCACCGCGGTGACGCTGGCGTCGATGGGCGCCACCCAGGCGGGCAGGGCGCCGCCGGCTTCGCAGGCTTCGGTGGCAATCAGCGCCCGCTCCACCTGCATCTCGCTAAGCACCGCGGCCAGCACGTCGTCAAACGCCGGCACACCGCGGCTGACGGCCAGGTCGATGCGCTGCGGGCCGCCGTGGCCCTGCGGCGCATCGGGGATGGGCAGGCCGGCATCGCCGATCACCAGCGCATCACCATGGCCCAACGAAGCGATCACGCGGGACAGTTCGGCATGCAGCAGGCGGTTGCGCTTCATAGGGCACTCCAGGGCGGGGGTTCGGGCATGGCATCCACTTCGGACGCCTGCGGGATGGAAG
>NZ_CAXFDV010000337.1:0-10133 GCF_964001545.1 uncultured Aquincola sp. | reverse complement strand
GCGACGTGGGCGACTGGGGCGCCGGGCGCAAGTTCTGAAGGTGAACGACGCTGCACCGCGGGCGGCCGCCGCCCCAAACCCCACCGCCGCCTCCGCGCGGCAAAAGCTGGCCATCCGCCTGTCGACCCTGCTGTGGGCCGCGCTGGTGCTGAGCCTGCTGGCCGGCCTGCCCGTGTTGATGGGCGCCACCTGGCTGCTGCTGCCGGCGCTGTGGCTGCTGGCGGCGCTGCTGGCGCTACCGGCTGTGGGGGTGTGGCGGCTGCTGTGGCGGCCTGCCCGCCGGCGTGCCAAATCGGCCCAATGGCTTCGCACCAGCGCGGGCCTGTGGTGCCTGCTGTGCGGCCTGGTGGCGCTGCCTGTGTACTGGCTGGCCGTCATCACCGAAACGCGGCCGGCCCTCGTGCCCACCATCACCTTGACCAGCGGTGCGCGCACCGTGGTGCTGCAGGGCATGCAGCATGTGGGGGCGGAGCGCTTTTTCCAGGCCGTGGTGTACGACCTGGAGCAGGCGCTGGCCGATGGCTATGTGCTGGGCTATGAGGGCGTGGCCAACAGCGACCCCGAAGCCGATGCCTGGTTCCGCCAGGCGCTGACCCACGGCCAGGACCTGGGCGACAGCTACCGCGAGCTGGGCAGGACCTGTGGCCTGACCTACCAGATCGACTACTTCGGGCCGCTGGTGGCCGATGCCAAAGCCCACCCCGAGCGGCACCTGACCATGGACGTGGACACCCGCGCCATGAAGCAGGAGTACGACCGCCTGATGCAGGCGGACCCGGCCTTCGCCGCGGCGATGCGCCAGCAGGTGCAGGCGCCGGCCAGCGACGCGGACGACGATGGCGCCGATCTCGTGACCCGCTTCATCGACTGGCAGAAGTCGGGCAGCGACAGCCAGCGCACACTGGCCGGCACGCTGTGCCGCGGCATCATGACCTATGTGATGCGCCGCAGCGCCGAGGGCGGCGGCGGCGCGCTGGACCCGGTGGTGCTGGACTTCCGCAACCGCCATCTGGCCGCGCAGCTGCTGGGCGATGCGCGACCCAAGATCTACGTGACCTACGGCGCGGCCCACCTGCCCGGCGTGATGGAGATCCTGCAGCGCGAGCCGGGCTGGCAGGTGGCGTCGGTGAAGTGGATGCGCACCATCGCGGCGCCGGAGCATCTGGAAGGACGGCTGGCCGGCGCCAAGACAGATCGCGCGACTGCGCGTTGAAGCCGTTTGACGCCGGCAGTGTCAGCATCCCCTCATGTTGCTCAGTGGAGGATGCTTCGCCGCGCGCAGCTGACATTCACACCACCTGGTTTCGGTGTGCCGAGCGACTGCTTCATGGCCGTCAGCGTTCGTTCGGCATGCGTGCGCGAAGGACCGGACCGATGGCCGAACCACAAGACCTGGAGCAACCGGCGCCGATGGCGCAGGCCCAGCGGTCAGCGTTGAAGGCACCGGGGTTTCCCTGCCCCGCAGGGGTCCGCGTCTGCTGGAAAACCCGGCCCGCAACCGCTTGCGGGGTGTGCCTCAGGCCCTCTCGCAGCACCCCATAGGCCCTGCCCGGGTCGTCTTACCGAAAAGGTAAGGAACGCGCACCCAAAAGGCATTGGATCGTCTTGACACCCTTGGACACACTGCCGCGCATTCACAAGGCAGACCGAGGAAACGATGACGATCCCCACCAGCGCGCCGCTGGTCCAGCGCCTGCTGCTGACCGGTGCCGACGGCCACCTGGGCCGCGTGCTGCGGCCGCGGCTCAAGCGCCACTGCGAAGTGCTGCGCCTGAGCCACCGCAGCGACTTCGGCCCCGCCGGCCCCGGCGAAGAGATCGAGCTGGCCTACCTGGAGAACCCCGACGCGATGCGCCAGCTGCTGCGCAACGTGGACGCGGTGGTGCACATGGGCGGCGTGTCGACCGAGCAGCCTTGGTCGCCCATCCTGGCCAGCAACATCGTGGGCGCCTACAACCTGTATGAAGCGGCGCGGCACAACGGCGTCAAGCGCATCGTCTTTGCCAGCTCCAACCACGTCACCGGGTTTTATACCCAGCGCGAGGTCATCAGCCCGCTGGACCCGCCGCGGCCCGATGGCCTGTATGGCCTGTCCAAGGCCTTCGGCGAGAACCTGGCGCAGCTGTACTTCGACAAGCACGGCATCGAGACCGTGAGCCTGCGCATCGGCTCATCGTATGAAGCGCCCAAGGACCGCCGCATGCTGGCCACCTGGCTGAGCTTCGACGACCTGGAACGCCTGGTGGTGGCCGCCCTCACCGCGCCAGTGGTGGGCCACACCGTGGTCTACGGGCTGTCGGACAACGCCACCGCCTGGTGGGACAACACACCGGCCCGCCACCTGGGCTACCGGCCGCAGGACAGCTCCGAGCGCTTTCGCGCCGACCTGCAGGCGCGCCAGCCGCACATCGATCCGACCGACCCGGTGGCCCTGTACCAGGGCGGCAGCTTCGTGCGCACCGGGCCCTTCGAAGACGGCTGACGGCTGACCGCAGCCGCACCGCAACCACCCGCCCGGCGTAGGCGCGCGCCGGGCGGCGTCAATCACCAAGCGCCGACAAGGACGACGATGAACTTCAAGCACAGCCCCGTGTGGGTGGGGATGGCACTCGCCTGCGCGGCACACACCGCCCATGCGCAAAGCAACGTGACGCTGTATGGCCTGGTCGACCTCAACGTCACCCAGTACAAGGCCGGCGACCGTGCCGGCGGCCAGACCCGCACCGTGATGAACGACGGCACCAACAACGGCCTCAACGGCTCGCGCTGGGGCATCCGTGCCACCGAAGACCTGGGCGATGGCCTGAAGGCCCAGGTGGTGCTGGAAGGCGGCATCAATGCCGATGCCGGCACCTCGGCCCAGGGCGGCCGTGCCTTCGGCCGGCAGACCTTCATCAGCCTGAGCCACGCCACGCTGGGCGAGCTGCGCCTGGGCCGCCAGTACATCCTGGAAGACTATGTGATGGGCCTGACCGACCCCATGGGCAATGCCCTGGTCAGCAACCCCAGCACCGGCGTCACCAACCTGGGCCGCGCCATCCCGCTGTGGCTGAATGCACCGCGCGCAGACAACGTGGTGCAGTACCGCACGCCCACCTGGGGCGGCTTCTTTGCCGCGGCCCAGCTGGCACCGGGCGAAGGCACCACCGACCGCTTCCATGGCGTGAGCGCCGGCTGGCTGGGCGGCCCGCTGGCGGTGGCCTTCTCGTACGAGTGGAACAAGTCGCGCACCACCGACGACGACACCAACAAGTCGCTGACCATCGGCGCCAACTACAACTTCGGCCCCTTCAAGATCCTGGGCGGCTGGCAGCGCAACCGCGACCTGACCACCGGCAGCGGCAACGGCGCCGCATCGGGCGTGTCCAACCTCACCATCAATGCGGGCCGCGCCTTCGTGGCCAACCGCATCGACGGCGCCACGCTGGGTGTCGAGGTGCCGATGGGCCTGTTCACCTACGGCGCCAGCTACACCCGCGTGAAGTACGAAGGCACCGCCAATTCGGCCGACCTGGGCAAGGCCTCGCTGGTGGCGCGCTACGCCTTCTCGAAGAACACGCAGGTCTATGCCGGCCTGTCGTATGCCGGTGGCGACCTGGCCGACTACATCAGCGAAAAGCGGGTGGCCAACGTCGGCATGCGCACTTCGTTCTGATTCCCTTCGTCGTACCGCGCACCGCCTGGTGGGGTGCGCCGCTGAAAAAACTCTGGAGACTCCCATGCTGAACCGATCCTCACGCCACCTTCCGCTGATGCGCCATACGACCCTGGCCTGCAGACTGGCCGCCTTGGGCGCCTTGGGGCTCGTCGTCCTGGCCGGCTGCGGCAGCGACGGCGATGAGGAGATCGCCCAGCCCGTCATCGGCGCCCGCGCCAAGGCCGTGCTCAGCGTGGACGGCAAGCAGTTCAAGGACGCCAACGGCAACGGCCGGCTCGACGTCTACGAAGACTGGCGCCGCCCGGTGCAGGAGCGCATCGACGATCTGGTGTCGCAGATGACGCTGCAGGAAAAGGCCGGCCTGATGCTCATCAACACGCTGAACGCGGGCACCGCCGGTGCGCTGCCCGCCAATGCGCTGGACATGATCCAGAACCAGAAGATGAGCCGCTTCATCCTGCGCAGCGTGGTCACGGCCACGCCCGCCAGCAGCCAGGTGACGCCCGAGCAGGCGGCCCTGTTCACCAACGCCGTGCAGGAGGCCAGCGAGGCCACGCGCCTGGGCATCCCGGCGGTCTTCAAGTCGAACGCGCGCAACCACTACGAGAAAGACCCGCGCGTGGGCATCAACGAGGCGTCGGGCGCCTTCACCGAGTTTCCGAAGGAAGCCGGGCTGGCGGCCGCCGCGCTGGGCGCGGGCGACATGTCGGTGATCCGTGACTTCGCGACCGTGATGGGCGAAGAGTGGAAGTCCATCGGCCTGCGCGGCATGTACGGCTACATGGCCGACCTGTCGACCGAACCGCGCTGGTACCGGGTGCACGAGACCTTCACCGAAGACGCCGACCTCAACGCCAACATCATGCGCACCCTGGTGCAGACGCTGCAGGGCACCAAGGTCAAGGACGGCACCTCGGTGACGCCCAACTCCGCGGTGGCGCTCACGCTCAAGCACTTTCCCGGCGGCGGCCCGCAGGAAATGGGGCTGGACCCGCACTACGCCCACGGCAAGAACCAGGTGTACCCGGCGGGCAATTTCGCCTACCACCTCAAGCCCTTCATGGCCGCGCTGGAAGCCGGCGTGTCGGCCGTGATGCCCTACTACGGCGTGCCCATCAACGTCACCTACGAAGGCGTGACCTACGAGCAGACCGGCATGGCCTTTTCCAAGCAGATCGTCACCGACCTGCTGCGCGGCAAACTGGGCTTCCAGGGCTATGTGAACTCCGACACCGGCATCATCACCGACCGCGCCTGGGGCCTGGAGAAGAAGACCGTGGCCGAGCGCGTGGCCGCCGCCGTCAACGGCGGCACCGAGACGCTGTCGGGCTTCAGCGAGAACAAGACCATCGTCGACCTGGTGAGCGCCGGCCTGGTGAGCGAAGCGCGCGTGACCGAAGCCGCCAAACGACTGCTGAAGGAGCAGTTCCAGCTGGGCCTGTTCGAGAACCCCTATGTGCCCGCACCGCAGGCCACCGCCACCGTGGGCTCCGATGCGCACCGCGCCATCGGCCTGGAGATCCAGCGCAAGTCGGTGGTGCTGCTGCAGAACCAGGACCAGGACGGCGGCGGCAAGACGCTGCCGCTGAAGGCCGGCGCCAGGCTCTACACCATGGGCATGGCCAAGGCCGACACCGAGAAGTACGGCTACACCGTGACCGATGGCGATGCGGCCGTCAACGGCCAGCGGCCCAGTGCCGCCGGCCACGACATGGCGGTGATCCGCGTGGAGGTGTCCACCAACAAGCTGCTGCCCGGCACCAACACCCGCGCCACCAGCACCTACCGCAGCAACGACCCCGGCACCGGCGGCCGCCTGAACCCGGCCACCGGCAAGGCCTGGGGCGCGCCCGACCGCTGCGTGACGCCGGCCGACTACTCGGCCGAAGACGCGCTCAAGGCCTGCCTGGACAACGGCCTGAGCTTCGGCGGCTCGCTGCCCTGGGAAAACGGCATGCTGTCCTTCACCGAGATGCATGCCTCGCAGTCGTGGGAGGTCTCGCCTTCGCTCGACAAGATCCAGGCGGTGATGAACGAGGTGGGCGCCAAGAAGACGGTGCTGGCCATTTACTTCCGCCAGCCCTACGTGCTGGACGATGCCAGCGGCCTGAAGAACGCGGGCGCCATCGTCGCGGGCTTCGGCATCAGCAACACCGCGCTGCTGGACGTGCTCAGCGGCAAGGTGCTGGCCACCGGCGCGGCCGTCAAACCGCAGGGCAAGCTGCCCTTCGCGCTGGCGCGCACCAGCAAGGCCGTGGTCGACAACCAGAGCGATGCACCCGGCTACCCGGCGGCGGACACGCTGTTCCCGTTCGGCTTCGGGCTCACCTACTGATCGGCGACGGGTCCGGGCTCCGGTCCAGGGCGGCACGGTTAGCATGACCGTGCCGCCCTGGCGAACACCCTTGCTGCGGCTTGGAAGATGGACCTCCGACAACTCACCTACTTCGTCGCGGTGGCCGAGGCCGGCCACCTGGGCCGGGCGGCCGAGCGCTTGAACCTCTCGCAGCCGCCGCTCACGCGGCAGATCCAGCACCTGGAAGACGAGCTGGCGGTCAAGCTGTTCGACCGCACTTCGCGCGGCATGTCGCTCACGGCGGCCGGCCACCAGCTGCTGCAGCATGCCCGCACCCTGCTGGCGCTGACCGACCAGGCGGTGCAGCAGACCCAGCTGGCCGCCCGCGGCGAGATCGGCCGGCTGGACGTGGGCTTGTACGGCTCGGCCATCTTCGGCCTGGTGCCGCAGGTGCTGGCGGCCTTTCGCAGCACCCACCCCGACGTGGAGCTGGTGCTGCACCATGCGCAGACGCCGGCGCAGATACCGGCCCTGCGCCAGGGCCGGGTGCTGCTGGTGTTTGAGCGCCTGCTGCCCGAAGAGCACGACATCGAGGTCACGCTGGTGGGCCGCGAACAGCTGCTGCTGGCACTGGCCGCCGACCACCCGCTGGCCGCCAAGCCTTCGGTGGACGTGACCGCGCTCAATGGCCAGACGCTGATCATCGGCAGCTCACCTTCGGCGGCCGCCAATGCGCTGGCCCTGTGCCGCGCCCACGGTTTCGAGCCGCGCTTCGCGCCGCCGGCCAGCGACGTGGTCACCGCCACCTTGCTGGCCGCCACCGGCGTGGGCGTGACCCTGGTGCCCGAGTCGATGACCCATGTGCACTACCCCGGCGTGGCCTACCGACCGCTGCTCACCCGCGTGCCGGCCTACATGGACCTGCACTGCTTCTACCTGCGCGGCACCCAGTCGCCGCTGCTGGACGCGATGCTGGAGACGGTGGCCCAGGTGCGCCATCAGCTGAGCCGGCGGGCGGCCGGGGCCCGCGACGCCAGCGCCTTGCCTTGAGGCCGCCGCGGGCCGATCACGCAAAGCCCAGGTCCACCAGCGCCTGGCGCATCGCCTGCCGCGGCGGCGTCTGCGGCAGCTCACCCACACAGGCCAGCAGCCGCGCACCAGACAGCGCATGCGGCCTGAACCACAGGTAGCGCATCTCGGCCAGCGCCTTGCACATCGGCACGACGATGCCCGCCGCGCGCATCCACCCCCAGGGCAGGCTGCCATGGCGCCAGCCGCGCCGGGCCACCACGGCCGGCGTGGCGCCAACGTCGTCGGCCGCAGCCGCCACCGCGGCCAGCAGCTCGGCACCGGTCAGCGTGTGGCCTGCGAAGTGCAGCACGTCGAAGGTGGACATGCCCGGCGCAGGGCCCGGCGTTGCATGCTCGGCCACGGCCACGAAGGCGCGGGCCAGGTCAGGCAGGTAGGCCCAGGCATGCGCCCGGTCGAGCGGCCCGGGATACACGAGCTTGCCCGAGCGCAGCGACTTCAGCACCACCAGGTCCAGCCAGGAGCCGCGGCCGCTGCCATAGAAGTCGCCGGCGCGGATCACCACGCCGCGCAGGTGGCCCGCTTCGGCGCGGCGGGCGATCTCGGCTTCCAGCTGCACCCGCAGGCGGGCCTTCTCGTGGTTGGGGTGCTGCGGCGTCTGCTCCTGCAGCCGGGCCGGCAGCTGATCGCCATAGCCATACACGTTGCCGGGCAACATGAAGAGCGCGCCCAGCCGCTGCGCCACGTCCAGACCCTGGCAGGCCAGCGGCATCAGCTGCCGCGCCCAGTCGGTGTAAGGCGGGTTGACGGCGTACACCACGACGCTGGCACCCGCCGCTGCTGCGACCAGGGCCTCGGTGTCCGCCAGCGCCGCCGTCACCGGCACGACCCCGGCGGGCCAGGCGGCCTGCGCGCGGCGCGCCTGCGCCAGCACATGCCAGCCGCTGGCGGCAAAGGCGGCCACGGCCGCCGCCCCCAGGCGACCCCGGGCCCCCAGCACCAACACCACACGATGGGACATCACAGCCTTTCTGCAGCCGCCGCAACCGGCAGCGGTGCCTGCACTGTGGAACGGCGCGGCCCATTCCACAATGGGCGATGTGGTCATGTGAGCTATACACTTTTGCATGGCCAAGTCCGATCCCGATGTCGCCGTCAACGAAGCCGCACGCGGCTTCGACTGGACGCTGGTGCGCAGCTTCCTGGCCGTGCTCGACACCGGCAGCCTGAGCGGCGCGGCCAAGCAGCTGGGCGCGCAGCAGCCGACGCTGTCGCGCCAGCTGGCGGCGCTGGAAACCCAGCTCGGCGCCCCGCTGTTCGAGCGCACCGGCCGCGGTGTGGCGCCCACCGCGCTGGCCCTCGCCATCGCCGAAGACGCGCGGGTGATGCAGCAGGGCGCCGAGCAGCTGCAGCAGCGCCTGTCCAACCAGCGCGCCCGCACCAGCGGCATCGTGCGCATCACCACCAGCCAGGTGGCCGCCAACTACCTGCTGCCACCGGTGCTGGCCGCGCTGCAGGCGGCCGAGCCGGGCATCGAGGTGGAACTGGTCGCCTCCAACCAGCTCAGCAACCTGCTGCGCCGCGAGGCCGACATCGCGGTGCGCATGGTGCGGCCGGCTCAGGCCTCGCTGGTGGCGCGCAAGCTGGCGGACATCGCCCTCACCGCCTGCGCCCATGAGCAGTACCTGGCGCGCGCCGGCACCCCGACGCGGCCCGACGAGCTGCTGCGCCACCGCCTGATCGGATACGACCGCGACGACACGCTGGTGCGCGGCTTTGCGGCGATGGGCATGCCGATCGGCCGCCGGCAGTTCGTGCTGCGCACCGACGACCAGGTGGCCTACGGCCGGCTGGTGGCCGCCGGTGCCGGCATCGGCTTTGTCGCGGCCTACAACCTGCCCTGGTTGCCCGGCGTGCGACCCGTGCTGCCCAGCCTCAAGATCCCGCCCCTGCCCTGCTGGCTGGCGGTGCACCGAGAGATCCGCGGCAACCCGCTGGTGCGCCGCGCCTTCGACTTCCTGGCCGAGGCGATTCCGCGCGAGGTGGCGGCCGCAGCGTGATAAGACGGGGCGCGGTGAGGTGAAACCGAGGGACAGGTCTCACGTCCAGCTTCATGATGTCAGCGGCGACAGGTGGTTGCCACGGCCGCTATTGCGGCGCCAACACCTTGCTGATCAGCTCACACTGACGCGTCGAATGGGTCTTTTCAAGCGCGCGTTGGATGTGGGTGCGGACGGTACACAGCTTGATCTGCAGCTCTTGCGCCGCTTGCAGAGCGCTCTTACCTTGCACCAGCAGCGCCACCACCCTGGCCTCCGCGGGGCTCATGCCGAAGGCGTCGCGGATCCGTTCCGGATCCTGCAATGCCCTGGCCGATACCACTGCCAGCACATGGTCGGACTGCGCTTCGTCGCTGGGACTCTCGAAGCCGAGCCTGCAGGCGCCGATGACCGGCGACAAGAGATTGAATTCGCGCTGACCGCCGACGAGGAACTCTGCGATCGGGATGGCCAAGGGCAGCCACCGGGCGGCATGTTCGTAGTGCAGCCTGCGCATTGCGTCGGCCCGGAATGTGGCCGGCGACTGAAGCAGAGGCTGCGCAGCACGGTTGGCCGCCAGCAGGGTTCCCCGATGGTCAAGCAGCAATGAAGCCAACGGCGCCATGTCGAACAGCTGATGGCCTATGCTGCTGCCCAGCGCACTGCGGTGCGCCGCGCTCGCAGTAGAAGAAGAAGTGCTTTGTCCTTCACGAGACATCATGATGTGTACAGCGCTCCCTTTTGGTCTGCTTGGAGCCCGCACGATGGACCCGCCCGTTGACGACGTCAACAAATAGGTCGACCGCTACTGCAAGGTGATGATGCGCCGCTGAGCGCATCGTGCTAGTCAGATGCCTGCGCTGTGGCACCGTCTTGACACCGACACGGTTCTGTCACAAATACAGGCAAGCATGCGCGGGTGATATCTCTGCCGCGCATGACACACCTTCGTACCTGGATCGCCAGCAGCCTGCTGGCGTTGATTGGCACCGCCACTGCCGCCCCGCCCGCGCCGCAGGAATCAGCGCCGCCGCTGGCGCTTGCCTTCTCCGACTTCTTCGTGCAGCCCATCGGCCCGCGCGGTGTGCAGCCCACGCCGGAGTTGCTGGCG
>NZ_CAXFDV010000336.1:0-3828 GCF_964001545.1 uncultured Aquincola sp. | reverse complement strand
TGTCCCCTCGCACTGTTTACCTGGGCGGTCAGGTGCCGTACCGCTATCGACGCCCAAATTCTGCCGGACCCTGGCGGGTGGTCGTCGATGGTGGGGAAGCTGCTTGGTCGTGCCCGGCCCCAACCGACCTGGCCGTCACCACCTACTCCATCGCGAGCAGCATGGCCGGCGGTTCACTTCTGTCCTCGGCCTGCGCCTTAGCCCTGTTGGCGGGCCCGCCGGCTTAATAGGGCCTCCACCGCATCGACGGTCCACCGCCCCTCCACACACCGCACCCCCATCCGCTCGCCATTGACCACCGGATGCCGCGCATTGAAGGGCCAGAAGTGCGCCATCTGCTGCTGCGCCGTCCAATGCGGGTACAGCAGCGAGACGCGCAGCGCCTGCATGAACTGGCCGTGGCTGAAGGCATAGACCAGCGCATCGGGCGGCAGCTGCTGCAGCTGGGCCAGGGTCTGGTCCACGCGCCGCAACAGGGTGCTGTAGCTCTCGGCGCCGGGGCCGTCCTGGTGGTCGGGGTCGGCGCGTTGCCAGTAAGCCTCGATGTGCGGCAGGCGCTGGTGGCGGGTGGTGCCGCGCCAGCGGCTGGGCTCCAGGTAGGTGAACTCTTCCATCGGCAACACCTGCACCGGCACCTGCGCAAAGCGCTCGCGCGTGGGCTGGGCGGTGAGGTGGGTGCGCAGGTAGGGCGACAGTGCGATCAGTGTGGGCGCCTGTGACCATTCGTCGGCGACGCGGCGGGCCTGTTCGTGGCCGGTGGGCGTTAGCTCGATGCGGGCCAGGTCGTCGGCGGGCTGTCCGGCATTCCCGGTGCTTTCGCCGTGGCGGATGAAGATGACGTGCATGGGGTCGGTCGGTGGGCTCCGGGGCCCTTGGGTTGTATCCGCTTCCGGCGCCTGCGGCACCGGGACCGACGCTGCTACAAACGCCTTATGTCCCGCACCACCCGCCTGCTCGACCTGATCCAGCTGCTGCGCCGCCATCGGCATCCGGTCAGCGGCGCGGCCATCGCGGAGGCGCTGGGCATCAGCCTGCGCACGCTGTACCGCGACATCGCCACCTTGCAGGCGCAGGGCGCGGCCATCGACGGGGCGCCGGGGCTGGGCTACGTGCTGCGCGAAGGCTTCGTGCTGCCGCCCTTGATGTTCTCGGCCGAAGAGCTGGAAGCCGTGGTGCTGGGCATGCGCTGGGTGGCGCAGCGCGCCGACAGCCGCCTGGCGGCGGCGGCGCGCGATGCGCTGGCCAAGATCGGGGCGGTGCTGCCCCAGCCGCTGCGTGCCGAGCTGGAGGGCAGCACCTTGCTGGTGGCGGCGGCGGGGCCGCAGGTCGCGGCCGCCGCAGCGGCCGACGCGCCTGCCATCGACCCGGCCGTTCAAGACGCCCACACCGCCACCGTGCGCCAGGCCATCCGCCAGCAGCACAAGCTGGTGATCGACTACCGCGACGGCCAGCGGCGCAGCACCCAGCGCACGGTGTGGCCGTTTGCGCTGGGCTACTTCGACCGGGCGCAGGTGGTGGTGGCCTGGTGCGAGCTGCGGGCCGACATCCGACATTTCCGCTGCGACCGCATCGCTGGCGTGCAGCCGCTGGCGCAGCGTTATCCGCAGCGGCGCGAGGCCTTGCTCAAGGCCTGGCGCGAGCGTGAAGGCATCGCGCCGCGATAGGCCCGTGCGGGCGCTGCACGCTGCTGACAGAAGTTGACATGCCCGCCGCCGAGCATGGCGTTGCCGCATCCCGCGGTGCCTTCTCGAAAGCCTTCCATGCTGGACGCCAACCACCTTCTGCTCTACGTCGCCGACGCCCGCCAGAGCTGCCGCTTCTATGCCGAGCTGCTGACCCTGCAGCCGGTGGAGGCGCAGGACACCTTCTGCATGTTCCGCCTGCCTTCGGGCGTGATGCTGGGCCTGTGGGGCGCCGCCGGCGTGCAGCCTGCGGCCACGCCGCCCGGCGGTTTCGAGCTGGGCTTTGCGGTGGCCAGCCGCGACGAGGTGGATGGCCTGCACCGCCAGTGGCAGGCCTGCGGCATCCGCATGCTGCAGCCGCCGACGGCGATGGACTTCGGCTACACCTTCACCGCTTGCGACCCCGATGGGCACCGGCTGCGCGTATACGCGCCGGAAGGGGCGTGAACGGCGGGGCGCCTCACCCCCGCCCCGCCCCGTTGCTGAGCAGGTACCCCACCGCCACCAGCAGCGCCATGGCCACCACCGCCATCAAGGCCCAGACCAGGCCCAGGCGAGGGCGGCTGGCGGGGCTGGTTGCTGACGGGTCGGCACCCACGCGGGCCTGGGCCGCTGCGGTGGCTTGCGGCTTGGTGCCGGGCCGCGCTGCCGCCACCGCGGCTGGCAAGGCGGCTGGCGGGGCGCCGCCACCGCCGCCGCCCGCCGCCTTGCGCGGCACCATCACCGTCTTCGGAAAGCTCGCGCTCAGCCGGTGCAGCAGCGCGTCCATCGTGGGTGGACGGTCTTCGGGTCGCACGGCCAGGCCGGCGTCGATGGCGGCCAGCAGCTCGGGCGTGTAGCGGCCGGCGCCGGCGCGCACCGCGGGCTCCATCTCGTCGCGTACCGCGCGGGCCACGGCCGAGGGCGGGGCGCGCAGCGTCAGGCAGCTCCACAGCACCGCGCACAGCGCGTACACGTCGGTCCACGGGCCCTGGCGCGAAGGCGTGGACGCGTCCGCCGCCTCGGCCGTGCCTTCGTACTGCTCGATCGGCGAATAGCCGGTCTTGAGCAGCGCGGTCAGCTGCTGCGGCTCAGCTTCGGCCGCGATGCGGCGGGCCGAGCCGAAGTCCAGCAGCACCGGCCGCGGCGGTGCATCGAACACGCTGCCGCCGGCCGCGGGGTCGTGCTGCAGCACGATGTTGTCGGGCGCCACGTCGCGGTGCAGGCACTGCTGCGCATGCAGCACGCCCAGCGCGCCGGCCAGTTCGGTGGCCAGCCGGCGCAGCCAGGGCTCGGGCGGCGGCGTGGGCGTGCGGCGCAGCGCGTCGTGCAGCGTGGGGCCTTGCACCAGCGGCATCAGCAGGTAGGCGGTGCCGTTGTCGGCCCACACCCGCTGGATCTTCACCAGCGCCGGGTGGTCGAAGCTGGCCAGCAGCTTGGCCTCTTCGAAGAAGCGGCGCAGTCCATGCTGGAAGGTGGGCAGGTGCCGCGGCGAGCGGGCATGCACCACGCCGTTGGCATCGCGCTGGGCCACGGTGGCGGGCATGAACTCCTTGACCGCGCCCTCGCGCCCCAGCCTCGTGTCGCGCACCCGGTAGACGATGCTGTAGCCGCCCAGGCCCATCACGCCTTCGATGCGCAGCTCGCCCAGCAGCGTACCCACCGGCAGCGCCGCATCGCTGTCGCGGCGGGCGATCAGCTGGGTGCGCTGCGGGTCGGCCGGGCCGGTGGGCGGTGGGGCCATCAGGCCACCTCGTGGCCCATGCTGGCCTGCCACACGCGGTACCAGTCTTCGGCAGCCAGGCGCAGATCCAGCGCGGCCACCGCCTCGCGCATCGCCTCCACGCGGCTGCTGCCGGCGATGGGCAGCGGCCGCGAAGGATGGCGCAGGATCCACGCATAGGCCACGGTGGCCACCGACACGCCGTGCTGCGTGGCCAGCGCCTGCAGCACCTCGCGCACGCGGCGGGCCTGTTCGTCGTCGCTGGTGAACAGGCGCCCGCCGCCCAGCGGCGACCAGATCATCGGCCGCAGGCCGAGATCGGTGCATTGGTCCAGCGTGCCGTCGCCCAGCGCGCCCATCTGCAGCGGCGACAGCTCGATCTGGTTCGTCACCAGCGGCAGCCGGCGGTGCAGCATCGCCAGCTGCGAAGGCGTGTGGTTGGAC
>NZ_CAXFDV010000335.1:0-6463 GCF_964001545.1 uncultured Aquincola sp. | reverse complement strand
GAAGCCGGCTTCTTCGCCCTGCGCCAGGTCGCGGCGGATGGCGGCGTTGTTCATGTCCAGCCGGGCGGCCAGCGTGCGCACCGCCAGCTCGGTGCTGCCGGGCGGGTCGTCGGCGCTGGCGCCGGGCCGCACCAGGTCGCCGTCCAGCGCCAGCGGAATGCCCGACGCCAGGCTCACCGCCTGCTGGAAAGCCGCATTGCGGCTGGCCCAGTGCCCGGCATTGAAGTCCGCGAAGCGGTAGATCATCTGCGGGTAGTCGGCCGCATAGTCCAGCAGGTGGGCGGTGCCGAAGTACAGCCCGCCGCGGCGGGTGAACACCTCGTGCCGGACGTTGCCTGTCATCGGGTACGGATACGGCCGCTGCCGCACATGCGCCTCGGCATAGGCGATGCTCACCTGCATCGGCCCGCCGGTGCGCACCGGGTTGCGGCCGGCCAGAAAGCGCTGCCCCAGCCGCACCATGCCGATCAGGTCTTCGAAGGTTTCGCTCAGCTCGCGTTCGGTTCTGGCGCTGTCGATGCGCTCGGCGTAGCTCTTGCCGTTGGGCGAGTTGATCTGCAGCGCGCCACGCACCAGCAGCATGGGCACGCCGGCCTGCCCGGCCTGGCGCTCGATCTCGCGCCAGGCGATGGTGCCCAGCCCCGGCACCGCTGGGTCGGCGCGGTAGGTGGATTCCTGTTCGGTCACGGCTAGGGCCGCGCACAGGTGGGCCGGCGTGGCGGGCAACTGCAGCGAGGCCATCGCCGCCACCAGATCGGTGGCCCAGCCGCCGGCATCGGGCAGTTGGGGCGGCAGCAGCTGGCGCACCAACTCGCGTGCCTGGCTGGGCGGCAGGCCGGGCTCGGCCGGCGGTGGCGGCGTGGCACAGCCGGCCAGCCACAGCGCCGCCAGCAGGCAGGCGGCGGTGCGAAGGGGCCGACGGGCCGCGGCCCGGCGGTGAAGGGTCCATGCAAGAGGTGGCGCGGTCATGGCCGATTCTCAACCCGGCGCGGGCGGCCGACATGCAGCCTGGGCTGGCAGGCGGTTTGCCGCAATGCGGCATGACGCACACCCACCCCACAGACCGCTGGCGCCAATGCCTGCAAGGCCGCACCGGCGTGTTCAGCCATCCGCACGACCTGCGCTTTGCGTACTGCCTGTACGTGCCGCCGCCGGCGCCGGGCCAGCCACCGCCGGGGCTGGTGGTCACGGTGCACCACAGCCTGCGCAACTTCATGGAATGCCGCGACCTGTTCAGCGACTTCGGGCAGCGGCACCGCTGCGTGGTGCTGGCACCGCTGTTCCCGATCAACGTGCGGGGCGATGGCGAGGCCGACGGCTACAAGTACCTGCGCGAAGGCGACATCCGCTACGACCGGCTGCTCAACGAGATGGTGCACGTGGTGGCGCAGCACACAGGCTGCCAAGCGCAGCGCTTTTTCCTGCAGGGCTATTCGGGCGGCGGTCATTTCGTGCAGCGCTACTTTCTGCTGCATCCGCAGCGGCTGCGGGCGCCGGCCATCGGCGCGCCCGGCCAGGTGACGCTGCTGGACGATCAGGCGCCCTGGTGGGGCGGCGTGGCCGACCTGCCGGCTCTCTTCGGCCAGCCGCTGGACCGGGCCGCGCTGCGCCACGTGCCGGTGCAGATGGTGGTGGGCGAGCTGAACACGCGCACCGACGAGATCGGCCCCGCGCCGGCCCACCCCTGCTGGCCCGATGAAGCCAGCCGGCACGCTGCCCACCGCGGCGACCGGCTGCGGCAGCTGCAGCGCTCCTACCAGCAGGCCGGCATCGACGTCAGCTTCGAGCTGATGCCCGGCGTGCCGCATGGCGCGGGCACGGTGCCGGCCATCGAGCGGGCCTGCCGGTTCTTCCAACGGCACCTTGCGGGCACCGATTGAGCCCGGGGGCGTGGCCAGTGGCTCAGCCCTGGCCACCCGCGGCGCCGGCCGCGACCACACGCTCGCTGTTGGTGGTGCTGCGGGTGCCCTTGAGGTGCATCTCCACATCGGGCGCCAGATCGCCGACGGCGGCCACGGCTTCCTGCAGCTGCTCGTCGGTGACGTCGAGCTTCTTCGCCCATTCGGCCAGCTGCGCGGGGTTGTTCACGTCGATGTGGGCGGGTTGTGCGGCGGCGGCATTGCTGTCCTGGGCCATGGGCTTCTCCTGGATGGTGGAACACACATCCTCGCCCGCCACGCCCTGGCTGACCGCCGGACGGTGACCGCAGCCCGCGTAGGACGTTGCCCGCCCGCGCGAGGCGCCCGTGGGCCGCTACAGCCCCGCGGGCTTGCCCAGGTGGTAGCCCTGCGCGTAGTCCACGCCGATCTCGCGCAGCGCATCGAGGATGGCCGCGTTCTCCACCCATTCGGCCACCGTCTTGAGCTTGCACACGCTGGCCACGCGGTGGATGGACTCGACGATGGCGCGGTTCTGCGCATCGGTGTCCATGGTCTTGACGAAGCTGCCGTCGATCTTGACCACGTCCACCTGCAATTGCCGCAGGTACGAGAAGGACGACAGGCCGACGCCGAAATCATCGAGCGCGAAGCGGGCGCCCCGCGCGCGCCAGGCGGCGATGAAGCGGTGGGCCGCGTCCAGGTTGCCGATGGCCGCGGTTTCGGTGATCTCGAAGCACACCCGCGCCGGGTCCACGCCCTGCTGCTCGAACAAGGCCATCACATCGGCCAGGAAGGTGGCATCGCCCAGCGACTGGCCCGACACGTTGAGCGAGCAATGCATGTGGGGCGTGGCCGCCATCCAGGCCAGCGCATGGCGGAACACCCAGCGGTCCAGCTCCCCCATCAGCTGGTAGCGCTCGGCCGCCGGGATGAAGAGCGAGGGCGGCACCAGCTGGCCATCGTCGCCGCGCAGGCGCAGCAGCACCTCGCAGTGGGAGATGCCATCGCCCACCGCCGCGGTGCTGACGATGGGCTGGCCGAACAGTACGAAGCGGTTGTCGGCCAGCGCCCGGCGCAGTTCGGCCACCCAGTGCATCTCGCCGCGGCGGCCTTCGATCTGCGCATCGGCCTCGGCCGCGAAATGCACGCGGTTGCGCCCCGCCTCCTTGGCGGCATGGCAGGCCACGTCGGCATCGCTGGCGGCACGCAGCGCATTGCCGTCGCTGCGGTCCAGCGGCGCCATGCCGATGCTGGCGGTCAGCCGGTGCTGCTGGCCGCGCCACTCGAAGCAGTGCGCCGCGATCTGCTCGCGCAGCATGTGGCAGCGCTGGATGCCGTCTTCGCGGCTGCAGCCGGCCAGGATGATGCCGAACTCGTCGGCGCCCAGCCGGGCCACCACGTCGCTTTGCCGCGTGCCGGCCTGCAGCAGGCGGCCGATCTCGCGCAGCAGCGCATCGCCGGCCGCATGGCCGACGGTTTCGTTGATCACCTTGAACTGGTCGAGGTCCACATGGCACAGCAGGTCGCCATGCGGCGCCTCGGCCCCCGGCCTGCCCGGGCGCTCGCCGGCCGAGAGCACGCGCTCGAACTCGCGGCGGTTCATCAGGCCGGTGAGGGCGTCCTGCCGCAACTCGCGCGCCACCAGCTCGGCCTGGCGGTGCTGCTCGGTCACGTCGTGCGCCACCCACACCATGCCGCAGGGCTGGCCCTGGCCATCGGCCAGCGGCGAGGCACTGTGCGTGATGTGGCGCAGCTCGCCGTCATGCCGCTGCAGCAGGCAGGGCGCGGTGGTGGCCACCCGGCGACGCTGGGCCAGGCATTCCTGGGCGGGCGATTTCAGGGGCAGCCGGTCCAGCGCGCCGCGCAGCAGCACCACGGCCTCGAAAGGCTGGCCGCGCAGGTCCGCTTCCGGCAGGCCCAGCAGCACCAGCGCCGCCGGATTCAAGGCATCGATGCAGCCCTGCACGTCGGTGGTGATCACCGCGTCGGTCAACGACTGCAGCGTGGTGCGCAGGCGCGCGGCCTGGTTCTGCAACTCGGCATGGCGCTCGGCCAGCAGCTCGGCACTGCGCTCGGCGTCTTGCCGGGCCTGGCGCAAGGCACGCTCGTGCCGGCGGGTGGCCTGGGCATGGAACAGCGTGAGGCTGACCACCGCCGCTTCATCGCCCGCTGCGCCCTGCTCCACCTGGGCATTGACCAGCACCGGCGTGCTGCTGCCATCTGGGGCGCGCAGGTCGAACGAGATCTCATGCGCAAAGCCCTGCATCTGCAGCAGCGGCGCATAGTGGGTCTCGTGGAACATGCGGCTGGCCGGGGCCAGCACGTCCTGCAGCCGCAGCCCGCCTTCCAGCTCGGCCAGCGGCCGGCCGCACCACTGCGCCGCCAACGCATTGGCGCGCAGGATGCGCCCTTCCGTCGTGGTGTAGAGGTGTCCGCAGCGCGCGCTGTCGGGCAGCAGGGGCAGGGCCGCCATCACGCGACGGCGCGTTCGGGCAGGCGGGCCAGGAAGCGCTGCAGCGCCGCGGTGGTTTCGGCCGGCGCGCTCAGGTGCGGGCAATGCCCGGTGGCGGCCAGCTGCACCAGTTCGGCCTGCGGCAGCGCGTGCTGCAGGTACTCGCCCACGGCCGGCGGCGCCAGTGCATCGTCGGTGCACTGCATCAGCAGGCAGGGCGTGTGCACCTGCGGCAGGTCGGCGCGGTGGTCGGCCAGGAAGGTCACGCGCGCGAAGTGCCGGGCGATGGAGGGGTCGACGCTGCAGAAGCTGTTGGCCAGCGCATCGCCCAGCTCGGGCCGCCCGGGGTTGCCCATGATCACCGGCGCCATCATGCGGGCCCACGAGAAGAAGTTCTGGTCCAGCACGTCCATCAGGTCGTCCACGTCGTGCCGCTCGAAGCCGCCCACGTAGCCGGGATGGTTGATGTAGCAGGGGTTGGGCGCCACCAGGGCCAGCCCTTCGAACAGGTCGGGCCGCAGGCGGGCCGCCAGCACGCCGACCATGGTGCTGACCGAATGCGCCACCAGCACCGGCCGCTGCAGGCCGGCGGCCTCGCACAGCGCGATCAGGTCACGCGCATGGCCTTCGAGGCTGCCGTGGCGCTGCCGGTCGTAGGCCGAGGTGTCCGAACCGCCGGAGCCGACATAGTCGAACAGCAGCAGCTCGTGGTCGGCTTCGAAGGCGGGCGTGATGTGCTGCCAGACCTGCTGGTCGCAGCCGTAGCCATGGGCAAACACCAGCGGGCGATGACCCACGGCGCCGAGGCGGCGCACGTTGTGGCGAGCAAGGACATTCATTGGCCCTCTTCTTCGGAACGCCGGGGCCGGGATTGAGCACTGTTACACGGTGCCCGGCCGGCCGAGGGTCGAAGGCCCCTTCAGTCCAGCACGATGCCGGTGCGCTGGCCGAGGGCGGTGTATGTCTCGACCTCGGCCGCCACCTTGGCCTGGAAGCCGGCCGCGTCGATGAACACGGGCTCCAGCCCGGCGGTCAGCAGCTTCTGCCGCACCTCCGGCAGCGCCATCACCGCAGCCACTTCGGCCGACAGCCTGGCCAGCACCGCAGGCGGTGTGCCGGCCGGCACGGCCACGCCGTGCCAGCCATCGAACACGGCCTTGGGCAGCTTGAGCTCGGTCACGGTGGGCACCTCGGGCAAGGCCAGCGCGCGCTGCGGGCTCAGCACCGCCAGGGCGCGCAGCTTGCCGGCCTGGATCTGCGGCGCGGCCGAGGCCACGGTGTCGATGGCAAAGGCCACTTCGCCGCCCACCACCGCCATCACCGCGGCGGCACTGCCCCGGTAGGGCACGGCCAGCAGCTGCACGCCGGCTTCATGCGCCAGCAGCTCGCCGGCCAGGTGCGGTGCCGAGCCGGGGCCGAAGGTGGCATAGCCCACCTGCCCGGGCTGGGCCTTGGCCTGGGCCAGCAGCTCGGCCAGCGTGCGCGCCGGCGTGCCGGGACCGGCCACCAGCACCAGCGGCGACTTGGCCACGATGCCCACCAGCGACAGCGCCTTGCGCGGGTCGTAGGGCAGCCGGGGCTTGAGCGCCGGCACCACGCTGTAGGTGGAAGAGCCCGAGACCAGCAGCGTGTACCCGTCCGCCGGCGCCTTGGCCACCGCATCGGCACCGATGGTGGTGCTGGCGCCCGGCCGGTTGTCCACCACCACGGTCTGGCCCAGGCGCGCCTGCAGCCGGTCGGCCAGCGTGCGTGCCACCAGGTCGGTGGCGCCGCCGGGTGGAAATGGCACCACCACCTTCAGCGGCCGGATGGGCCATGCCGCAGCCGCCGTGCTGCCGGCCGCCTGGGCCCAGACGTTGCCGGCCAATGGCATCAGCAGGCCAGCCGCCAGGGTGCAGAGCCGGCGCCGGTGCGGCGACACAAGCCGAAGGTGGGCGGGCTGGGCAACGCGGGCAAAGTGGGCAGTCATGGCGCAGGCAGGTGGCGGCAACCGGTCCATCCTAGAAACCCGCTGCCTTCGCGGCAATCGCAGAATCTGCAAGCGCGGCTTGCCAAAGCGGCAAGGCGCCGCCGGGCGCGATGCGACGGCGGTTCAGCCGCCGCGGCGGCGCGAGGCCTGCAGACGTTCCGG